>PMJN01000498.1 GCA_003157445.1 Micrococcales bacterium | reverse complement strand
AATGTCACCAGGGCGCGCAGCAGCGTGATGCCGCGGACCGTAGAACGGGCTAGGACCCAGGCCAGAGGCACCCCGAACACCACAGAAGCGGCCGTCGCGGCGCTGGCACAGACAAGGGATAACCGCAGGGCATCCAGGACCTGGCTGTCGGCCAGGATAGAGGGCAGGTCCCGCCAGGGCGCCCGGATCAGGAGCCCCACCAGCGGCACGAGCAGGAACAGAGCCCCCACCAGGGCCGGAACCCCGAGCTGCCAAGGGATCGCGCCACGGGCTGTATCCGCACGGCGGGTCCGCTGGGCGATTCGCTGCCCGGGACGGGGCCGGACTGGTGGGCGGTCGATAGAGGTGACCATGCCTCGCTTGGATGGCATCAGCTTTGAGGGTGCTCCACGGTCATGGTTTAGCGAAACCCGCGGCGGACAGGATGCTGGCCCCTGCGGGCGACAGGACGTAGTCGGTAAAGGCCGTGGCTGTGGCTTTGTTCGGCGCCTTGGACAAGGTGGCGATGGGGTACAGGGTCGAGGCGTTCAGGAAGGTGGGGATCCTGATGCCCTTAACTTTGCCGCCGGCGGCGCGCACGTCGGTGACGTAGACGACCCCGGCGTCGACCTCGCCGAGCCTGACCTTGGTCAGGACGGCTTTGACGTCGACCTCCTGGGTCACCGGCGTCACGGTCAGCTTGGCGTTGGAGAAGACCTTGGCGGCAGAAACGCCGCAGGGAACCGCTGCCTGGCACAGGGCCACCTTTACGGCGGGCTTGGCCAGGTCGGCCAGCGCCGTGATGTTGGCCGGGTTCTTCACCGGGACTGCGATCTCCATGACATTACTGGCGAACTTCTTCGGGGAAACCGCCTGGCGGGCGGTGACCACCTGCGCCATGTTCTTGGTACTGGCCGAGGCGAACACGTCCGCTGGAGCCCCCGCGGTGATCTGGGTCGCGAGGCCCGAGCTAGGGCCGAAGTTGAGCACGACCTTGGTGCCAGGGTGAGCGGCCTCGAACTGCCTGCCCAGCGTGGTGAAGGCCTCCTGGAGGGAGGACGCGGCAAAGACGTTGATCGTGCCAGACAGGGGCGCCGACTTTGACCCGGTCTTGCGCGAACTCGTGGACGATCCGCCGATGGCGCTGGACGAGCCGCACCCCACCAGCAGCAGTCCTGCGGTGGCGGCCACCGTGAGGGTGAGAACACTTTGACGCATCACTTGCTCCAGGGGTCGGATCGGGTGGGTTTTGGTGGTGGCCGCGGGCTTTCCGGCTGGTTCGGCCACAGCCGGAGCTGTCCTGGCTGCAGATGCCGGACGGCTCCTCGCGCAGACTGGGCAGGAGGGGTCGCGGGTTGTGCGCAGCGTCTGGAAGTCCATGTGCTCCAGATCAAGAGTGAGGAGCCGATCCTCCAGAGGGTCGCCCCATCCCGTGACAATCTTGATCGCCTCTATGGCTGCGAGGCAGCCAACCGTCCCGGAGACGGCACCAAGGACGGAAAAGTCCATGGGTTCCCACCCCGGGTCGCCGTCCCCGTAACGACACGCCAGGCACGCCGTCTGGCCCGGCCGAACGACGCTGACCTGGCCCTCCGCGCCGTTCATGGCCGCTTCCACCATAGGCACCTCCAGCTCGACGCAGAGCCGGTTCAGTAGCAGCCGTTCGGGAAAGTTGTGCCGGGCGTCCACGACTACGTCCGACTGCACCAGAAAGGGCGGCGTCCGGTCGGCCGTGATCGGCTCGGGCACGGCGACTACCGCCACATTCGGATAGTGCCGGTGGAGGGCCTCGGTGGCGCAGTCGACCCGGAGCTGACCCAGTCCGGACGGGGTCATCAGCGTCTGCCGGTTCAGGTCGGGCCGTTCCAGTGAACCCGGGTGAAACAGCACCAGCCGTCCCACTCCGGCAGCCGCGAGATAGGTCGCCGTCGCACCTCCGAGGCCACCGATGCCGGCAATCAGCACGGTGCTTTCGGCCAAGCGCTGCTGCGCGGCCACCCCGAAACGGGGCAGAGACAGCTGGCGGGCGTAGGTTTCCACGGAGGTCGTCACTGATCCGCTGATCGCTCGAGCATCGAGATGCCGGCAGGGCGAACGGTCTCGGCGGTGACCGCCACCAGCTCGGGAACCACCTTTCGCAGGTGCTGCTCCAGGAGCCGGGTCAGGGTCATACTGGCCATGCCGCACCCCACACAACTCCCCTGGAACGCAAGCACCGCACGCGCCTCACGCACTTCGACCAGCTCCACATCCCCGCCGTCAGCCTGCAGCTGCGGACGCACAGTCTCCAGCGCGGTCCTGACCCGCTCGGCCAGCTCGACGTCCGAGGGTCGGAACAGGAAGCCGGTGGCCCGAGGGGTTGACAGGTGGTCGATCCGGACGCCCGCCACCAGCGGCGCGCTTCCCGGGTCGACGTAGACCACCAGCCCATCCAGGTCGATCACGGTGTCGCCGGGGGCCGGACCGTCCGCCGGCGCCAGATCGTAGGCGGGGGTGCCGGTGTCGGCCAGGCGGGCAGAGACGCGGACAGCCGGGGTTCCTGCAGCGGCCGGCGACAGCACCTCCTGGAGCGTGCGGAGCGCCGACTGACTCACTTCGAGAAGCTGGCTCATCACGCGACTCCGGCCATCACGGCTGCGGCCGGAACCAGTGCGACGCCTGCGGCCTCGACTGCCACCTCGACGACCGAGTCTGGTCCCTCTGCCTCGTCACCGACGGTGATGCAGCAGATCCCTGCCTCTTCTAGCGCCTCCCGCGGGCGCGGCCCGGTATCGGCAGTGATGACGGCGGCGCAGTCCGAGAGCATCTCCACCAGTTTGCCCAGCGCCGAGGGGTCGTCGTCGCAGCCCAGCAGTCCGGAGCAGAACCGGCGGACGTTGCGGACCTGCACGAACCGGGCCCAGCCGGGTGCCGCCTCGTAGATCCAGAACTCCTCGGCCCGGCCGAAGTGCTGATTTACCCGCCCCCCGCCGGTGCTGGCGACGGCGACCAGCACGACATCCTCGGGCTTTGCGCCGTCGGTCGCGATGCCCCGTTCATCGCGCAGGACCGCCAGCTCGGCTCGCCGCTGCTCGATCTCCGCACGCACGCCCTGGCGCTGTTCGGGCTCGTTGGCCACCCCCTGAGCGAGGTACAGCTCCGGCGGGAAGCTTTCGCCCTCGTCGGCGCCGAGCATCCCCACCGCATCCGCGCGGCACTGCCGGCAGTGCCGCATGATCTGCATGAGGCCCGGACCATCCGAAACCTCACACGTGTCCTGCAGATCCTTCAGCTCTCTGGCCGTCGGTCCGCGCTGCCCGGTGAGCCCGAACTGCGTGCCGTGCTCGGGCTCGGAGATCAGTGGTAGGACGTTGTGCACGAACGCCCCTTCGGCCTTGACCAGGCGAGCCACCTCCTGGAGGTGTGTGTCGTTGATGCCAGGAATCATCACCGAGTTGATCTTCACCAGCACTCCTGCGGCCACAAGAGCCCGCAAGCCCGCGATCTGGTGGTCGAGCAGCACCTGCGCAGCCTCGACGCCGGTCAGCTTCCTACCGTCGTGCGCCACCCAGGCGTAGATACCGGCCCCAACCTGCGGGTCCACGTGGTTCATCGTGATCGTCACGTGGTCGATACCCAGATTGACGATGCGGTCGACGTTCTCAGGCAGCCGCAGCCCGTTGGTCGAAAGGCACAGCCGTAGATCCGGGAAGTCCCGGGCGATCAGCTCGAAGGTGTGGAAGGTCCGTTTGGCATTCGCCAGCGGGTCTCCAGGGCCGGCGATGCCGACGACCGAAAGCTGTGGCACCTTGGCAGCCACGTAGGCCACCTTGGCCAGCGCCTCCTGCGGAGTCAGCACCCGGCTGGTGACGCCGGGACGGCTCTCGTTCACGCAGTCGAACTTGCGGTTGCAGTAGTTGCATTGCACGTTGCAGCCGGGAGCGACCGCCAGGTGCATGCGGGCGTAGTACTGGTGGGCGTCCTGGTTGTAGCAGGGGTGGGTGGCGACGCGGGCTCTGGTTGCTTCGTCAAGACCGGTGCTCGGCAGTCCGCAGCTACCTTTTCGTGCGCAGCCGGCGCCCGCAGGAGCAGTGGGAGCGAGCAGGGGCATGAGGGGCAGGGAACGGATCATGCTGGGCCTCCAGAGGGAGTGGGGTTCTGGAGCTTTCGCAGCCAGGGTGGAGGGGACCCCTGGAGGACGACCTGAAGTCGATCCAGGGTGCTGACGATCGTCGTGCTCGGAGCGGTCTTCAACGGATGCACGCGCGCCTTGACCACCCGCGACGCCGCGGCCGGGCCGATGCTGGCAACACACACCAGGGCGCAGCCGGCCAGAGCGTCGAGCCGCGCCTGCAGCCGGTGGTCCTCGTTGTCCGCGTCGCTGGTGGCGACGGTGCGGGTCTCGCGCAGCTGCGTGCTCTGCGCGGTGATGTCATAGATGTCGAAGCGAGCGCACATGCCGAAGTGGGCATCGACGTGGACGCCGTCGGCTGTGGCAAAGGCTGCGGTCAGCATGGTCCCTCCCGGGAGGTGGTTGGCGGAGTCGGGGCGAGATCACGGGCGGCGAGCAGTTCATTGGCGGCGGCGAACAGCAGCCGAAGGCTTCCCCGGTAGCCCACCGACGTCAGGTGTTGGGCCCCGAGCCGGTCGACGACCGGGAACCCGAGCCGGAGCAACGGGATCCCGAGCCGGCGGGCCGCGGCGGCACCGTGACTGGAGGCGACCAGCAGCTCTGCGCCGCCGTCACGGGTCCGGTCTTCGGCGTCTTCGAAGTCACCGATGACCACCTCGTCACACGGCATGGCACCCAGGTGGTCGGAAGCGGTGGGGGTGATGGCGGTGACGACGTGGCAGCCGGCCTCAGTAAGCAGGGCGGCGACGCCGGACAGCAGGTCGGGTTCGAGCGCGAGTGCCACCCGGCGGCCGGCCAGCACCCCGGACGCGTCGAGCAGCCCGTCGGTGAGTCGCGAGCGCCAGTGTCGCAGGGCTTCGGGCACCTCCCTGCCGGCGACGGCTGCGAGATGTGCGACGAGGGCATCGCTGGCATCCAGGCCAACCGCGTGGGGAACCGTCCATGCCTCGGGTCCGGCGAGCATCCGGCCGGCGGTTGCCAGACCGGAGCCGAGTGCCAGAACCGCCGCCGACCGGCCGGCGGCTGCGATCGCGCTCAGGGGAGTTCCGCCGCTCAGCAGTGGGTCCCAGTCGGCATCGAGGTGACCGTCCAGCGAGCGGGAGGAATCGGGCAGGACGACAGTGCGCAGGCCAAAAGCCTGCGCGGTCCGTGCCAGCTCTTCCACGTCGAGCGGGGTAAGGACCGGCCCGGGAAGGAGCGTGACCTGGTCGTCGATCGAAACCCCGTTCCGCGGCAGCGCGAGCTCTGCGATGAGCGCCTCGACCGCGGCGCAATAGCCCTGCTCCAGGCCGCCGCCGAGGTCGGAAACGGCGGCGAGTACGACGGGCGGCCCGGCAGTTCGCAGCCGAAGGGTTCGGCGGACGTCCTCCCCTGCAGCGTCGACGAGGCCGGTGGTGATGACGGCGATAAGCTCTGGCTGCTGACGGTCAGCCACGGTGTCAATGCCGGCAAGAAGGCTGTCGCCACTGCCCAGGATGGTGGTTATCTCGCTCAGGGCACTTGTCTGCAGGGGAATGGTCTCCCGGAAGTGCCGGGTGAGTAGCACCTTCGCGAGCGCGGCGCAGCCTTGCGAGCTGTGCAGCAGCGGCATGCACCGGGCGACTCCCAGAAAGGCGAGGACGGCGCCCAGCGGGGCGCTGTGTCGCAGCGGGTCCACGGTCACCGGTTTGGAGCTCGCGACGATGGTGGCCATCTCAGCCCTCCAGCCCGAGGGGAACCCGCGGGTTGTCCAGTGTGCGAGATGGGGTGCCGGCAGCCCAGGGCGGCGGCCGGCGGACCCGGTCGAAGACCGGGCTGGACAGGATCCGGTCGATCTCGGCGGCGAGGGCCACGACCCCGTCGTACCCCGCATAGGCCTGGTGGCGCTCTTGGTTCACGTCGAGGAAGGCCACCCGGCCCTTCATCGCTGTGTACCTGTTACGGCCGCCGGCGGCCAGTAGCGTGGCGCCGCTCTCGCGGACGATCCGTAACAGGTCGCGGGGATTGCCTTCCTCGATCAGCTGGGCGTCCGCCCCGAGCAGGCCTCGGATCCGGGTGACGTCATCGGGGCTGCTCTTGGTGGTGCCCGTGGCGACCACCTCGACGCCGGTGTCCTGCAGTGCCGCGACCATCGACCAGCTCTTGACCCCGCCGGTGTAGAGCACCGCCCGCACGCCGGCCAGGCGCTGCCGATATGGCGTGAGCCGGGCCGCCACCCGGGCCTCCTGCTCGGCGACCACCGCCTCGGTACGGTCGGCGAGCTCCGGGTCACCCAGCACCTGCGCAAAACCGCGCAGCGCCTCGCTGGTGGCGCGGACTCCGTAGAAGCTGCCCTCGAACCAGGGCACGCCGTACTGGCTCTGCAGGTCGGCCGCCAGGCTGAGCAGTGCCCGGGAGCAGACCACCATGCTGGCCTTGGCGCGGTGCGCCCAGGTCAGCTCGGCGTACCGCGCGTCCCCGCTGATCCGGGACAGAACCCGGATGCCGAGGCGGTCCAGCAGCGGTTGTATCTGCCACAGCTCCCCGGCGATGTTGTACTCGCCGATCAGGTTGACGTCGTATGCCGTGGTGTACGACGGCTCTGCGGTACCGATGACGTGCGTCAGCAGCGCTGCCCCGCCGAGGCGGTTGCCTGCGTTCTTGGTGCCCGCGAACCCGGCCGCGAGCACCGGCACGACCGGGATCCCGAGCTCAGCGGCCGCGTCGCGGCAGATCGCCTCCACGTCGTCGCCGATAAGGGCTGGCACACACGTGAGGTAGACGAACACCGCCGCGGGCCGAAAACGGCGGCCGACGTCGAGCACTGCCTCACGCAACCTGGCCTCACCGCCGAAGATGACGTCGTGCTCACCCATGGCGGTGGTGAACGCCCGGCGGTACAGCGTAGGCCCGGAGGACAGACTGCCCCGGGTCTCCCAGGAGTTGCCCACGCACCCGATCGGCCCGTGGACCAGGTGAGCGACGTCGGCCACCGGAACCAGGGTGATCGCCGACCCGTCGTAGGCGCAGCCGCCGGACGCTGCACCCGGGGTCGGCAGCGGGCAGGACGGGCGGCGAGCCGACTCTCCGCTGCTGCAGCTCTCGGCGCCCCCCGCGTCGGCCCGGCCGGCTGCCGAGCCGACGCGGACCGTGGTGCGCCCAGGCGAACCTTGCCCGGTCACCGGACAATGTCCAGCCCGTAGTCCGGCGCCTTGCGGTCCAGCTCATCCAGGATGGTGTTCACGATCCAGGTGAGCAGGTTGAGGGCACCGGCGTACCCGATGATCGGGTACCGGTGCAGGTGGTGGCGGTCGAAGACCGGGAAGCCGAACCGCACCAGGGGCACGTCCGCCTCGCGGGCGATCCCTTTCAGGTACGACGGGCCGATGATCAGGTCCACCGGCTCGGTGAGCACCAGAGACCGCAGGTGCCAGGCGTCCTTGCCGGTCCAGATAGTGGCGTGCGCCCCGTAGGGCGAAGCGTGCAGCAGCTCGTAGGCCGCCGCTTCGAAGTCGGCGTCGCCCGGCGTGCACAAGATGTGCGTGGGCTCGGCACCTAGCTCGAGCAGGAACGAGAGCAGGCCGAGCACCAGGTCCGGGTCGCCGGCGACTGCTACCCGCTTGCCATGCACGTAGGGGTGGGAGTCTGTGATCGCATCGATCACACGCCCGCGCTCTGCTGTCACCTCGACCGGGATTTCGGTCCCGGTGGCTTCGGCCACAGCCATCAGCATGGCGTCGGTATTGCGTATACCGATCGGCGGCGCAACGTCGAGCACTGGCTGCCCCCAGGTGTCCCTGATCAACTGGCGGCTCCGGCGGGTGGAGAATGCCTGCAGCGGTAGCGACGCCACGGCCCCCGGCGCTGCGGTCACGGCAGCCAGGGGAGTTCCGCCGGGGTACAGCTTGTAGTCCCCGTCGGCCGGCGAGTCCAGCGTGTCGCTGTGGTCGCCCAGCACCGTGACGTCGACACCGAGCTGATCGAGCAACCTGCTGATCTCCCGCACGTTGCCGACGTAGGGGTCGAAACCGGGCAGGACATTGATCCTGGGGCGGGAACCGGCCGCGGGATCAACCACGGCATCAGGACTCGCGTCCTTGGTGAGAAGGCTCAGGATGGCGTAGAGCATCGAGTCGTAGCCGGTGAGGTGGGATCCGACGAAGCTCGGCGTGTTAGCGTACGGCGCCAGGAAGCCGACCGGCAGTGCTCCGGCCTGCTCGGCGCTGCCGACGAACATCCCGACGTCGTCGCCGATGACCTCGGCCATGCAGGTTGTACTGATCGCGATCATGTCCGGGTGATAGAGGGCACGGGCGTTCTCGACGCCTTCGATCAGGTTGGCCTGGCCGCCGAATACCGCAGCATCCTCGGTCATGGAGGATGAGACGGCTGGCACAGGCTCCTTGAAGTGCCGGGACAGGTGGCTGCGGAAGTACGCGACGCACCCCTGCGAGCCGTGCACGTAGGGCAGCGTGCCGGCAAAGCCCAGTGCTGCCAGCACCGCGCCTAACGGCTGGCAGGCTTTCAGCGGGTTGACGACGACTGCCTCTCGGGCGAAGTTAAGCTCGCGGTACTCCCACCCACGCGACCAGGCCAGCGTCGCCTCGACCTCCTCGTCCGAGGGTGCCGCCTCCAGCTCCCGCTTGGCGGCGTGCTGCTGGACGTACTCCTGCAGACCGAACAGCTCGTTGTGGTCCAGGACCCGAAGAGCGTCGCCGCGCAGGTCAAGGTTGCCGGAGTCAGCCCGGCCGGCGGTGGCCTCAGACATCGGAACCAACCCCTGCGCCAGCCACAGCCGGTGCAGGCTGGGATGCCTGCCATGGCGCGGTGAACAGGTCCCAGCTTGGCGAGCTGATGGTGGTGTCCATGTCCCGTGCGAAGACCGCGAACCCCTCGACCCCGTGGTAGGGGCCGCTGTAGTCCCACGAGTGCATCTGCCGGAACGGCACTCCCATCTTGTGATAGACGTACTTCTCCTTGACCCCCGCGCCCACCAGATCCGGCTTCAGCGCGCGGGTGAACTCCTCCAGCTCGTAGGACGAGGGGTCGTCGTAGATGAGCACCGCCTCGCCGAGCTCCTTGGAGGTCTTGACGTAGTCCTCTTTGTGGGCGAACTCGAACCCGGTGCCGATGACCTGCATGCCGAGGTCCTCGTAGGCTCCGATCGTGTGCCGCGGTCGCAGACCGCCGATCAGGAGCATGACCTTCTTGCCCGCCAGCCGGGGGCCGTAGCGCGCCTGGACATCGGCGAAGTACGGCTCATATCGGGCGATCGCAGCCTCGGTCTTCTCCCGGATGGAGTCATCGAAGTACTCGGCGATCCGCCGCATGCTCTCGATGATCTTGGTGGGCCCGAAGAAGTTGTACTCCTCCCAGGGGATTCCGTACTCCTGCTCAAGGGTGGTGCAGATGTAGTTCATCGACCGGTAGCAGTGCAGTAGGCTGAGCTTGGCGCGGTGCGCGCTGGCCAGCTCCTGCATCGTGCCGTCACCGGACCACTGCGCGATCACGCGCAGCCCCATGTCCTCCAGGATTCGCCGCGACGCCCAGGCGTCCCCGCCGATGTTGTAGTCGCCCATCAACGCGACGTCGTAAGGCCCGGTCTCCACCTCAGGCTCCTTGGTGCCCAACAGGAAGTCCCGGATCGCGTCGTTGGCGATGTGGTGGCCGAGGGACTGGCTGACGCCGCGGAATCCTTCGCAGCGCACCGGGACGATCGGAAGGTCCAGAGCCTCGCCCTGCTCCTTGGCGACCGCCTCGATGTCGTCGCCGATCAGCCCCACCGGGCACTCCGACTGCACGGAGATCCCCCGGGCCAGAGGGAAGAGCCCTGCGATCTCCTCGGTGATCTTGGCGAGCTTCTTGTTGCCGCCGAAGACGATGTCCTTCTCCTGGAAGTCGCTGGTGAACTGGAAGTTGACGAAGTTGTCGATGCCGGGCGTACCGGTGGCGTAGTTGCGCCGCCCGCCCCAGGAGTACTGACCGCAGCCGATAGGACCGTGGCTGAGGTGCACCATGTCCTTGACCGGACCCCAGACCACGCCCTTGGAGCCGGCATACGCGCAGCCGCGGGGGGTCATCACCCCGGGCCGGGACTTGATGTTGGCCTTGACCGCGCACTGCTCGTCGGTGCCGCTGGGGTCGTTTGGCTTGACGTGCTTGCTCCGCAGCTTGCGCGCCTTGGCGGGATAGGCCGCGAGGACGCCGTCGATGAGCTCCTGCACGTCACCTTTCGTGGGGGGTGGTGCCCCGGCGGCGACCGCCGGGTTCTCGTTGCTGATGGTCATGCGAAACACCCTTCTGGGCTAAGGAACTGGGGGGCGTGCACGTGAAGGAGCCCTCTGGACCTGCGGGACGCGCAGGCAGAGAACAGCGATGCCGGTCAGCCAACGAGCGCCTTGGCTGCGAGCTCCTGAGCCTTGGTCTGGGCGACGAAGCCGTCATCGGAGTCGACCATCCCGAAGTCGACGAGCAACTGCTCCAGATCGTCCATCTCGATGGGGGTCGGGATGGTCTTCATGGTGTTCTCATCGATCTTTGTCGCCAGCGTTCGGTACTCCTGCGCCATCGAGGCCGCCGGGTCGTACTCGAGCACAGTCATCCGGCGAAGCTCGGCGTGCTGGACCACGTTGTCGCGCGGCAGGAAGTGAATCATCTGCGTGTTCAGGCGACGGGCAAGCTCCTCGATCAGCTCGCGCTCGTTGTCGACCTGGCGGCTGTTGCAGATCAGCCCGCCGAGGCGGACCCCGTCCTCCCTGTGTGCGTACTTCAGTACGCCTCGGGCGATGTTGTTCGCCGCATACATCGCCATCATCTCTCCCGAGGTGACGATGTAGATCTCCTGCGCCTTCTTCTCCCGGATGGGCATCGCAAAGCCGCCACACACGACGTCACCGAGCACGTCGTAGGTGACGTAGTCGAGGTCCTCGTAGGCCCCGTTCGCCTCCAGGAAGTTGATGCTCGTGATCACGCCGCGGCCGGCGCAGCCGACACCCGGCTCCGGGCCGCCCGACTCCACGCAACGCACCCCGCGGTATCCCTCGCGCATCACGTCCTCCAGCTCGACGTCCTCCACCGAGCCGAGTTCCGCGGCGATCGACAGGACCGAGGTCTGGGCCTTGGCGTGCAGCATCAGACGGGTGGAGTCGGCTTTCGGGTCGCAGCCGACGATCATGATGCGCTTGCCTTGCTCGGCCAGCGCAGCCATGGTGTTCTGCTGGGTGGTTGACTTGCCGATCCCACCCTTGCCGTAGAAAGCGATCTGCCGCATCGAGGGATTTCTCATTGGTGGTGCTCCTTTTTTTGACGCCGCGGGTATGCGGCTGGGTACTTGAGCCGCGGGTATGCGGCAGGCATCATCTCTGGGCCGCGGTTATGCCGCGGGCACCTGATGACGGCTTCGGGAGCCGGCCAGCGACCGGCCTCCCGGAACGGCCGAGCTACGCACCACCTCCACCAGTGCGACGAGTTCCTCCTCAGTGACGTCAAGGTCGAAGGCCGCCGCAGCAGCCCGCAGCGAGGCGCGGCCCGACTGTGCGCCGAGCACCAGGCGGCGGCGAACGCCGATGTCGGCCGGGTCATATGGCTCGTAGGCGCGCGACGCCTTGAGCGTCCCGTCCACGTGCACGCCGCTTTCGTGGGCGAACGCACGGCTTCCGACGACAGGAGCACAGGCCGGCACGGGGATGCCGCTGGCGCGGGCGACCAGAGTTGCCAGAGCGGGCAGCTCAGCGGCGTTCAGGTTCAGCGTGCGTCCGCACAGGTACCGGGCCGCCATGGCCACCTCGGCGAAGGATGCGTTCCCAGCCCGTTCCCCGATCCCGCTGACGGTGGTGCTGGCCCAGCTGAATCCTGCCTGCAGGGCGGCCAGCGTGTTGGCGGTCGCCAGCCCGAAGTCGTTGTGAGCGTGCATCTCCCACTCGGCCGGCAGCTGCCTGGTGAGCCGTCGCAGTCGCTCCAGCGCACCGATCGGCTCAAGCACCCCGACCGTATCGGCGTACCGGAACCGCCGTACCCCGAGCTCGCTCAGTCGGCCGCCAAGATCGACCAGGAAGCCCTCATCTGCGCGGGAGGCGTCCTCCAGCCCCACGCTCACGGAGGCGCTGTGCTCCAGGGCGTATGCCACCACAGCCACAGCCCGGGACAGCATCTCCTTTCGGTCGATGCCCAGGAGCTGGCCGATATGCAAGTCGGAGGCGGGTACCGCGATGTGCAGGTCCGCAGCCCCCACCGCGCGGGCAGCATCCACATCCTCGAGCCGGCACCGGCACCAGGCGGACACGGTGGCCTTGAGGTTCAGCTGAAGTACCGCAGCCACCGTCTGTGCCCCGTGGGCGCCAGCGGCCGGAATCCCCGCCTCGATCTGGTCCACCCCGGCTGCATCCAGGGCGAGCGCGATATCCACGGCGTCATCGACGGAGAAGGCCACCCCAGCCGCCTGCTGGCCGTCTCGCAGCGTCGTGTCGCAGAAGCTGATAGAGGTTGTCGCGGTCACGTCCGGCTCCTTCTCAAGTCTCGGCCTACAGGCCGTCGCCCTATCCCACGGATGTCACCGCATTGATTGCGGGAACAAGAGGAAAGGTGCCAGCAAAGGATTTCTGAAGGGTGCACGCAGTATTAAGTTGAGCTGCAATCTGTCCAGGGTTTGTTTCTATGAGATTTCCGGTCGTGAGGCAAGCGGGGTCCCCTTTGCCCTGACCAGGGCTGGCTAAGGGTCGCCTTATTCCCAGCATTGTCCGCAGCAGTTGTCGACATTTTCGACCAGCGCCCCGCGCCCGGTTTGACCAATTCGGCGCTGGCAGTCCATGATTTGCTACCACGATCCCCGATCAATTGCACTCAATGTTTCATCCTTGTTTCCGAAGCCAGCTGGGAGGAGTAGGGAAATGATCTTCGACAATCTCGAGCGCTGTATCTCCGAGTCCCCGGAGAGCGTTCTCAGCCCGGCGGAGCTTCAACGGTATGCGCGGCATCTGTCCATGAAGGAGATCGGCCTGCCAGGTCAGCGGCGGCTGAAGGCTGCTCGGGTGCTGGTGGTTGGCGCGGGCGGCCTGGGATCGCCGGCGCTGATGTATCTGGCGGCTGCCGGTGTCGGCACGCTGGGAGTGGTCGACGACGACGTTGTCGAGGTCTCCAATCTTCAACGCCAAGTCATCCACGGCCAGTCAACCCTGCAGATGGCGAAGGTCGACTCCGCGCGTCAACGGATAGCGGACCTGAATCCCTACACGCAGGTGGTCTCCCACCGGACTCGCCTGAGCGCCGAGAACTGCCGGCAGATCATCTCCCAGTACGACCTGGTGGTGGACGGATCGGACAATTTCACCACCCGTTACCTGGTCAACGACGCGTGTTTCCTGCTTCACAAGCCGTATGTCTGGGGGTCCGTCTTGCAGTTTCACGGGCAGGCGAGCGTCTTCTCCACGCCAGGGGGCCCGTGCTACCGATGCCTGTATCCGGAGCCGCCGCCACCCCAGTTTGCTCCCAGCTGTGAAGAGGGCGGGGTCTTCGGTGCGGTCTGCGCGACCGTGGCCTCAGTCCAGGTGACAGAGGCGATCAAGTTGATCGTGGGCAACGGGGAGTCACTTGTGCGGCGGCTCTGGCTCTATGACGCAAGCCGGGCCGAGACCCAGACCAGGCAGCTCCGCAAGGATCCCGACTGCGAGCTCTGCGGCTCCAACCCCACCGTCCATGAAATAGCCGAGGTGAGGTTCACGTGTTCGGTTCCTGCGGACTCACACCCCCCGGTGCGCACGATATCCGCCACCGAGCTGGCCAGTCGCCTGGCGCGACGCCGGGCCGACGAGGACGACTTTCTGCTGCTGGACGTCCGAGAGCCCTTCGAGTGGGAGATCGTCCGGATCGAGGGTGCGCAGCTTGCGCGAAAGACGACGCTCCTGCAAAGTCACCTCCACCTACCCATAGAGCAGGAGATCATCGTCTACTGCAAGGGCGGCGCCCGGTCAGAGGATGTGGCTCGGGTTCTTTCGCAGGACAGCTTCCGGGTCAGCCACCTCAAAGGCGGGGTGCTCGCCTGGGTGAGCGACGTCGAACCCCAGCTCCGTGTCTACTGAGACGACGACCCTCCGGCGGGGTCGAGGGCCAAACCAGAAATTGAACAGGGAGACGCCTGATGGCCGCAACCAGCTTTGACGTCAAACGAACAGGCATAACGGTCTCATTGCCGACCGTGATGCAGTCTGCGACCGGCGGTCGCAGAGAGGTCGAGCTTTGTTCTGGGACTGTCGAACAGGCTCTCAACAGGCTCATCGAGGCATTTCCTGACCTATTACCGCGACTGCTCACCGAAAGAAAGCAGATACATCGCTTTGTCAACGTCTATCTCGACAATGAGGATATTCGATTCCTCCAGGGATTAGATACACCGGTGCTACCCGGTCAGCAACTCACGATTCTCAGCGCTATCGCGGGCGGTTAGCGCTCCAGTGCGAGAACCAACGTGCAAGGTAGCGGAGATCACACCAGGCCGGATGCGGACATGGAAGACCTCCTCAATGTGTGGTCACGCGGGCGATAGCCCTGCCCATCAATACCCGAGCCGGCATGCAACGGATGGTGCGTAGTGGACGACAAGATCAGCACTCAGCCGTCAATACTGCTGCGACCCTTAAGCATCTCAGACGAGAAGCAAGCCCGGCAGACACACTGGGAACTCACCCAGGATGCCTTCGACTTCCTCCTCGACCTGAAACGGGGGGAATCATGGCCGGCATACCTGGGGCGGTTGGAGAACCTACGCCTTGGCGTTGACGTCCCGCAGGGCTGGGTGCCGGCGACGTTCCTCGTTGCTGAGTTGGCTGGGCAGGTTGTCGGCCGTGTCTCGATTCGACACCACCTCAACCCCTACCTCGCAGAGGTGGCAGGTCACATCGGCATCGGGGTTCGTCCAGACTTTCGTCGCCGCGGTTATGCCACGGCCATCCTGCACCAGTCCCTCTCAGTGGCGGCGACGACTGGTCTGGCGCATGTGCTGGTGACCTGTGATGACAACAACGTAGGCGCCATCAACGCCACCGTGGACTGCGGAGGGGTTCTGGAGAACGTGCCAGCGGCCCGAAGGTCGGTGCGCAAGTGCCGGTTCTGGGTCGAGACCGGCTTACAACCTGTGCCCCCAAGGACTCCGAAGTCGCGGACCGACGTGGGGCACCGCCTACCACCGGGCCGGGCCGAAGCAACCCCTCCGACAACGCTAACGGCACGAACCGATCACCCCGCTTCCGCCACAGCCAAGCCGCCCATGGCACATCAGTGTCGCTCACCCAAGGACGAAAGCGATTCAGCGCCGGAGCAGGAGGTCGCCTTTGTCACCCTGGGCGTCGCGGACTTGAATCGCTCTTGGGCGTTCTACGAGCGGTTGGGGTGGCAAGGTCAACAGGTCGGCGACACCGTGCTCATTCGGGCCGGCGCCATCGTGCTGTCCTTGTCGGGTCGTGACAAGCTCGCGCTCGACTGCGGTCTGCACGACGAGCAGGCGGGTGGATTCAGTGGCGTCGTCCTCGCGCACAGCGTGCGTTCGCAGGCAGAGGTCGAGGAAGTCATGAGGGCGGCCGAGCGCGCCGGGGCCACGGTGACCCGACACCCAGCACCCACTTCGTATGGCGCCTATGCCGCGATCTTTGCTGACCCCGACGGCCACGCCTGGAAGGTCGCCCACAACCCGGGATCCCCTCGCGCTGACGATGGCTCGATCTCCGTACCGGACTTCAGCACTCCATAGTCATCCCCTATGAACCCTCAAACACGCTGACGGTTCATATGGGCCGTTGCGCAACTCCCATTCCGACGTCGGGCGGCAGCCGTTGGCCAGGTATGCAGCACACGAAGCGGCTACGAGAAGCAGATACTCAGAGCTCGCCGGACGGACTCAGCGGTAAGGGCACGGCGTGCCAACGACCGATCCGGCGCCCCTCCCCGATGACGGGACGACTGGCACCACCGTGCACTTCCATCCGGCTTCGTGCCATTGACGTGCCATTACGGCAGGCATCCAAGGGACACTCCAGGCCGCTGGGGACCGCGAAACGCGGGGCAACGTAGAACGTTCCAGTCCGTGTGCAGGGCTACGGACACGGTGAAGGCAAGCCGCCAGCCTCGACCGTCTGACCTGGCTGTTCGTAGCTATGGAACCCTGCCCTCCGAGTCGAACGCCAACCCAAGATCCCACGCCCGGCAACGAAACGTCCGCCGCCCAAGGACCTTCGAATCATGGTCGGTGACCACCACCGCCTGCTTGTTATCGGCCAGATCGATCCCGACGATCGCATTGCACGCCGGTACCAACACACGCAGCCGAGAAAGTCTGGCGTTGCGGTTGCGGTCACCCCGTGAGACTCCCTTACCGTTGCTCATCGGAACGTCCTCCTCTGCGAATTGGGACATCAAGGCCGACAAGCGCATCAGGAGGACGTTCCGACGTCACGCACCGACACGCTGAACGTCTTTCTATGCCGTGGCAGCGCATGGAGACTTAGGAGTTTCGGCCCTGCCTGTGAAGCGCTAACCTCAACATGTTGCCTTCGGGTGAGCGGTTGGAATCCTGGTCATTCATGGCCGGCAGGATGTCAAGGTATGTCCGTCCAGCCAAGAGCGACCGGCGATGGCGGTCGCCCGAGCGAACATGGCTCGACCTTGACGACCACCCTCGTGGGATCGGCCGCCGCAGACATCGACGTCGGAGGTCCCGGAGGGCTGCTGCGCCTGAGGTCTCGGGCAGGGCCGACTGGTCGAGATTGAGCGGCCGGCGGCCATAGGCTCGCAATCATTTCAGGTGGTACCCAGCACGAGGTCAGGTCTGAGAAGCCCCCTCAGCGGTCCGAGAAGCACATCCGGTGAGCGGGGCCCTGCGCCTACACGTCAGTCTTGTCCTGGCCGGCCTTCGTCGGTGTCGGCCGCTCTCGGCTTCTGCCTAGGTTCTGTTCTCCTAAACTGGGCGGCCATGTCGGTGAGGGCTCGGCGGCCCGCCTTGATGCCTGAGCCCCGGGGGACCCTGAGTGAGATGTAGGCCGCGGCGCCCACCGGGATGGGCAGCCAGAAGTTCACGAGACGCCAGCCAAGCACCGCGAGGGTGGCGACGTCACCCGCGGTCCCGAAACTAACCAGCAGTGTGACGGCGGACGCCTCGATGACCCCGAGGCCTCCAGGGACGACAGGGAAGACGGCAAGCACGTTGGCGACGCCGTAGGCCACGAAGAGCTCAACAGGGTTGACAAGGTGCCCGAAAGCGGCGACAAACGACCACAACGACGCGGCGTCCAAGAGCCAGTTCAGCCCGGCCCACAGCACACCCCGTTTGAGCAGCGTGGGATCGCGCCCGAGGTGGACCATGGAGTCGCCGATCTGGCGGACGAGCCGTTCGAGGCGGTTCTGACCGACTCGGGGGATGCGGCGGCCGACAGCCCGCACGATGCGAACCGCACGTTCTTCGCCCCGGGTGAATGTGTAGACAAGGGCGCAAGCCCCGAGCATGGCAAGCACACCGGCGAGGGCGATCGTCACGTAAATGGGGTGCAGGCCCGCGAGCGGAATGGAGATCAGGAGCGATGCCCACAGCATGGCATTGAGCACGATGGCCGACCCAATCGCCTCGGTCCCCAAGGCAAAACCCACATCGGCGCCCTCGACACCGTCCGAAGTGAGCAGGTGGTACCCAAGGCCAGCCCCGCCGGCAGCCCCGCCTGGGATCACGTGGTCGACTGCTGTGGTCGCCAGCACGATGCGCACCAGCCTGTTGAAGGCGGGCCTTGCACCCAGTAGGAGGGTACGGGTCAGGAGCGCGTAGCACAGCAGCGACGCCGCCTCGAGCACAGTCCCGGCGACGAGCCATCCGAGGTTGATCCTGCTGAGCAGGTGAAGGTTCTTGCTCGCGCCGACGAGCAACGGGATGACGAGGTATTCGATGGCGAGCAGCCCAAGGAACACGACCACGCCATGAGTAAGCAGTGCCTTAACGACCGACAGCCAGGATCGGCGTCCAGACCCGCTCGTGTCGTCCTGCACACCGTCATGCTCGCAGAAAGCCCTGCACCTTGTCGCACAACGAAAGGGCGCCGTTTCGAACACGTGAGATTCAGACAGCCATCGTTGAGACCAGCGGCCGAGTCAGCTGACGTCGATCAACCTTGCGACCCCCTCGATCGCCCGTGACCTGCACGCCACTTAGACCCAGATCACGTGGATCGTTGACGCCTACGCGCTCGTCTTCGCGGCGCTGCTGCTACTGGCCGGCGCGATCGGCGATCGCTACGGACGCCGTCGCGCCCTCATCGCGGGCCTGTCGGTGTTCGCCGGGGCCGCCGCGGTCGCCACGACCGTCCAGTCGCCGGGGCAGCTCATCGCGGCGCAGGGGGTGCTCGGCATAGGCGCCGCACTGGTGATGTCCGCCACGCTGTCCACCATCACCAGCACGTTCCCACCCGAGCGGCGGTTTCGCGCAGTCGGGACCTGGGCCGGGGTGTCCGGGGCTAGCGCCATGCTCGGCTTGCTCGCGTCCGGACTGGCTGTAGTCGCGGGCTTCCTTAGGCTGGGAACTCACCCACCATGAGCCCCTCCTGGATCCTCGGCTGCTCCGAGTTCGCGGCTTCTCCGCGGGCACCCTCACGGTGAGGCTGCAATTCTTCGGCTTCTTCGGCTTCGTGTTCCTGATCGTGCAGTACGTGCAGCTGGTCAGAGGCGAGAGCGCGCTCGTCGCGGCCCAGATGGTCTCACCGCTGGCGTTGGTCACGATGCCGGCGGCCCGCGCGGCGGCCCCCGTGCCGCCCTCCGGTTCGGGACAAGGCCCGTGGTGGTCTGCGGACTTCTCCTGATTGCCGCCGGTCTGGCGGTTCTCTTAGCGCTGAACAGCTCGAGCTCGTACCTCCTGTTGCTCTGCGGGGTGCTGCTGCTCGGCACCGGCATGGGCCTGGCCATGACACCGGCCACGAACGCGATCACCTAAGCACTGCCACTGGCGAAACAAGGAGTCGGCTCGGCGATGAACGACCTGTCCCACGAGCTCGGCGCCGCCCTCGGAATCGCCGTGCTGGGCAGCATCATGACCTCGGGGTACCAGGACAACCTGCATCTGGTGCGGCTCCCGCCAGCGGTGGTCGAACAGGCAAAGTCCTCACTCGGCATGGCCATGCACATCGGGGGCCCGGTGGCCCTGCAAGGACAGGGCGCATTCGTCAACGGCATGCAGACAGCCCTGTTGTGGGCCGCCGGGCTTCTCGTCCTGACCGCCCTGGCAGTCGCGGCGCTGCTGACGAACAAGACCACGCGAAACCGGCAAGACACCATCGAGCCCGAAACACGAAGCTAAGGGCCCCGTCCGATGCGGTCTTGGCCGCCACTGCCCACATCCTTCATCGACTACCACCTCCGGGGCTGCCGGACCCAAAGTTAGGAACCCATGATGGAACCCCCCCACCTGCGCCACGCTTTCGCCCCGACGACGCACGCCCCAGAACTGCGGCAGTTGCGCGAAGCTGAATGTCGAGCCCCTCTGTCGGTGCCGCGCCACCGCACCCACTGGCTTGGTGTTCTTCCGCGCCGGTGCGAACGACGCAACGGGTGGGCCTGTAGGGGCGCACCATCAAGATCTAGAGCCCGCATCGGGGGCCCGACCACGACCCCACGGAGTGCGAATACTTGGCCGCAGATCGGCATTCAAAGGGGCAGCCGTTTCTTGCCTGTGCCAGGCTGATCAATAGCGCTTCGTGACGGTGTGTGAAAGACAACGAGGAGGCCAGAACCATGAACGAACTGCAGTTCAGCAAGGCCAAGAACGCCGAGGGCTTCATCGCAGCTCTGGACCAAAGTGGTGGCAGCACTCCGAAAGCGCTGAGACTCTACGGTATCGAGGACGGTGCCTACTCCGGAGACGAGGAGATGTTTGACCTCGTCNNCGTGGCAGCGCCGACTACCTGTGGAACGTGAAGAACGTCGTGCCGTTTCTGAAAGTCGACAAGGGTCTGGCCGACGAGGTCGACGGTGCGCAGGTGATGAAGCCGATGCCCGGCCTCGACGCACTGCTGGCCCGAGCTGTTGAGAAAGGCGTGTTCGGGACCAAGATGCGCTCGGTGATCAAGCTCGGTAACGGCAAGGGCGTGCAGGCAGTGGTCGACCAGCAGTTCGAGGTCGGTCGTCAGATCCTGGCCGGCGGCCTGGTGCCAATCCTCGAGCCCGAGATCGACATCCACTCCCCCAGCAAGGCCGAAGCCGAGCAGCTGCTCAAGCCGGCCATCCTCGAAAGACTCAGGGCCCTGGGCGCAGACCAGCACGTCATGCTGAAGCTGACCCTGCCCGAGGTCGACGACTTCTACGCCGACCTGGTAGCCCACCCGAACGTCCTGCGCGTCGTCGCCCTCTCCGGCGGGTACAGCCGCGAGGAGGCAAACGCCCGCCTGGCCCGGCAGCACCATGTTGTCGCCAGCTTCTCCCGGGCACTCACCGAGGGGCTCACCGTCCAGCAGAGCGACGAAGAGTTCAACGCCGCCCTGGATGCATCGATCGGCAGCATCTTCCAGGCATCCGCCACCTGACCCATCTCGATCGTCGCCGCGAGTAGGCCTCAGCGCGCGAACCGAGGCAACAGGGCCACACGGGCCACGAGACCAGGCCGCTAGGGTCATCAACGGCTAGCTGAGGCCGCCAGAATCGTTGCAGGACAGGGAAACACCCTGGGACAAGAACTCTTCCCAAGCTGACAGTGCGGGTTCGATTCCCGTCACCCGCTCCAAACACGAAAAGTGTTGCAACAGTTGGGGATTCATAAACTCCGTCTTCCGTTTCTTGTCGGCCGGGCCCACTCCAGAGCGCCCTGGACCATCCGTGCGCTACAGACTCCCATGCCAGCGGGCCTTCTGGCAGTTGCCTCCCCGTCCCAGTCTGAAGATGGAATTGGTAGGCAACGACTGCTGAGCTGCCAGAAGCAGCGCCTCGCCGTCGTGGATGGCTTCCGCGCCTCGTCGAAGGTGGTGGTCTGCCGGGCCTACTTGGGTACTCGAGTGCGTTGCGTCGTCGCCGCATTGCTCCCAAGGGCCGGAACCCGTCGCCGAACTGGGCACGCATAGCCACCTGGACGAAGTAGTGGCCTCCTGGCGTCGTTGGGCGCAGCCCCTGGTGGGCAAGGATCGCCGTTCCGGCATACCGGGCCGCGTCATAGGCAAGAACTTAGGCGCTGTCGGGGTCCTGTCGGCAATGTCGCCCGCTGGTGCCCGGTGCGCGACGCCTTCAGTAGCACAAGTGCGCCGTTGGCTTGTCCCCCCGATGACTTGCTGCAACTGCTTTGCGGCGATCAAGCTCTCGATCTCGGCTTCGCCTCGGGGCCAGCGGCTCATGACGCGGCCTTGCCTGCTGGTGTGACGTCGACCGTGGGCGCGGCCTTGATCTGGAGAACCAAAGAATCGGCATCGTTGGCCCATTGTTCAGGGGTCCGGATGACTGGGTTGACCTGCATGCCGAGGCGCGAGGAGCCAGGCGAGCAACGCTGCCTGATGTTGAGACCGAAGACCGGCATGAGCGCGGGGGCTTCGCTGCGCATAACTGGAATACAGCGCCCGGTTATAGGTAGATACAAGACCCAAGGTCCGCGTCTCAACAGGCGCATCGAGCGGACACCGGAAACTACAATCATCCCGATGCGCCTGAGCGCCGCTCACGCGCACCACATCGGGCTGGGCAGGCATGAGCGGAATCGGAGGAACACCATGAAGGCCGTCATCCAAGTCGACTACGGCTCAGCTGACGTGCTCGAATTCAAGGAGATCGACAAGCCGGTAGCCAATGATGACGACGTGCTGGTGCGCGTCTATGCGGCGTCCCTTGCCGCCGGTGACTACTTCGGCATGAGGGGCATGCCCTTCCCCATACGGATGTACGTCGGGTTCCCCAAGCCGAAGAAGAACCACGTCGTGGGGTCCGATCTGGCGGGGCGCGTCGAGGCGGTCGGCAAGAACGTGACCCGCTTCCAGCCGGGCGATGAGGTGTTCGGCGAGTGCAGCCGTGCGTGTGCCGAATACACGTGTGCCCAAGAGGACAAGCTCGTTCACAAGCCGCACGAACTGACGTTCGNNCGGAAGTGACAGGCGTGTGCAGCACGGGGAACGTGGACACTGTCCGATCGCTGGGAGCGGACCATGTCATCGACCACACCAGGGAGGACTTCACACAGGGCGAGCGACGCTACGACCTGATCCTCGACAACGTGGCGAGTCACTCCTTTGCGGAGTACAGGCGCGTGCTCAAGCCCGAGGGGACTCTCATACCCAACAGTGGGCATGCTGGCATGGGCTACGTCTTCAAAGCGTTCTTGCTGTCACTGTTCGTGCGCCAGCAGGAGCGCCCTTTCGTCTCGACACCGAACCAGGACGACTTGATCACTCTCAAGGAGCTGGTCGGGACCGGACGGGTCACTCCTGTCATCGACCGAACGTATCCGTTGAGAGAGACAGCTGAGGCCTTTCGGTATCTGGACCAGGGGCACGCTCGAGGCAAGGTCATCATCATCATGGAGAACGGTGAGTGAGTCATCGTGGATGTCAGAGTCACATCTCCTGAGTGCGGATAGCGCCCGGCAGCTCATCCGCACGACGTTGGACGGACGGATTCGGACCACTGCGAACGCACGAGCCGGAGACCCATGAGAGCAATAGTGTGCACGGACTACGGACCACCGGATGTTCTTCAACTCGCAGACGTGCTGAAGCCCGTTCCGAAGGACAACGAGGTGCTGGTTCGAATCCGCGCCACGACGGTCAGCGCGGCCGATTGCGAGCTGCGGAGATTCGACTTCGCCCCCTGGATTTGGGTACCTATTCGGCTGTCGTTCGGCATCCGCAGACCAAGACAACCAGTGCTCGGGCAGGAGCTTGCCGGTGACATCGAGTCGGTGGGCAAAGATGTCAGGTCGCTAAGGAAGGGCGACCGGGTCTTCTCGGCAACGGGCATTGGCTTGGGAGCCTACGCGGAGTACATCTGCCTGCGTGAGAACCCCCAGACCGGGGCGATCGCGACGATGCCGGCGAACCTGAGCTACGAGGAGGCTGCGGCCGTACCCTACGGGGGAGGCGAGGCCTCGCAGTTCCTGCGGAAGGCGAACGTCCGGAGCGGACAGAGGGTCCTGGTCAACGGAGCGGGAGGGAGCTTTGGCACGTTCGCGGTCCAACTCGCCAAGGTCCTCGGGGCGCATGTGACCGCGGTGGACAGTGCGCCGAAGCTGGAGATGCTGCGCGCGATCGGTGCGGATCGCGTCATCGACTACTCCTAGGAGGACTTCACCGGCAGCCCGCAGACCTACGACGTCATCTTCGACGTGGTCCGCAACACACCGTCTGGTCGCATGACGAGGTTGCTGACCGAGAACGGATGCCTACTCATGGCCAATCCAGGCTTCTTGCAGATCGTTCGCGCCCTGTGGGCTTCGAGGGGGAGCAAGAAGCGGGTCGTGTTCGGGGCATCGAGTGGAACGAGCGAGGACCTGGCCTACCTGCGAGGCTTGGTCGAAGCGGGACGGCTCCACCCGGTCATCGACCGGCGCTTCCCGCTCGAGCAGATGGTCGAGGCTCACAGGTACGCCGAAACCGGCCAGAAGATAGGGAACGTCGTTGTCGTCGTTGCGTAGTTGCGTAGTTGCGGCCGCGATCGCAGCCTCCCCGCGGGCCCAACAGCCCGCTGAGACTTGTTGGCGAACGCTCGCGTCGGCGAACGATCAGTGAACGATCCCTGACGGACAGCCACTCTCCGAGAGGGGCGCTCCTAACCCTGTCCGCCGTGCGCTCACGCAGGCATAGGTACGATTGCCCAGGCTGACAGTGCGGGTTCGCTTCCCGTCACCCGCCCCATACGCGACTACCGTTGCCGCACAATTGAATCGGGTCCAGTTCTCCAGATGGAGACAGCGCCTTAACCGCGATGCGCGATGCCCGCCCAGGACTGTGATCGGGTGTCAGGTCGAGTCTCTCCATTACTTCGTGCAGTCTGTGCCCGGGTGAAAGAGCAAGCTGGCGAGCGAGGCTTCCTGGTGCCGGCCGTCCCCCGGCGCACCTTGGAATGGAAATGAGGTGCCCTGATGACCATCACTTCCGATCGCGTTGGGCGGTCAGCAGAGCACTGCGCTGGGCCTGCCAGGCTTGCAGGTCAATCTCTCCGCTAGCCAAGCGCCGATCGAGGATCTCCACTGCCGACTCACCGACGGGGCGGATTGTAGCGCCGCCGCTGCCGGGCAGTAACCGCACGACCAGCCACACGATAAGCCCGAGCAAGCAGAGCCAGAAGACGCCCATAGCAAGCCAGCCGAAGGGATCCATGCCGCCGCCATACCAACCCATCATCTGCGAGCTCCTCCTTGGTCTGCCCCGTGTTGACCGACATCTCCAGCATTGCGCGCAGGTGTCGAGGTCGTAGTGAGAAACCATGAAGAAACGATGAAGAACCCGACCTCACCTGACACCGGAGCTCGATCCAAGCAGCTCCGACATCTATGCCGCTGCACCCACTTAACTTCGGACCCGCGACACTTGTGCATATGAGCCAACCGGTCGGCAAGCCAGCTCCGAATCCAGCACGGACCAGCGGTCTGCGCGTTGTGGTCGTGGATGACGAACGAGCGTTGGCCGACCTCGTGGGCTCCTACCTGAGCCGGGACGGCTTTGAGGTGTCGCTGGCCTATGACGGGCAGCAAGGCATTGACCAGGCCCGCAAGGTCGATCCGGACGTCATGGTGCTGGACCTAGGGCTGCCGGTGATCGACGGCGTTGAGGTCTGCCGGGTGGTGCGCACATTCTCCAACTGCTACATCATCATGCTCACCGCGCGCACCGAGGAGATCGACAAGCTCATCGGACTCTCCGTCGGGGCCGACGACTACGTGACCAAGCCGTTCAGCCCGCGTGAGCTGCTCGCCCGGATCCACGCAATGCTGCGCCGTCCCCGGGCTTCCACTTCTAGTGGGCAGTTCGGCCAGGAAGGGGGACCTCGAGTCTTTGGGGCGTTGAGTATCGACGTGGCCGGACGCGAGGTCGACCTAGACGGTCAGACAGTGGCATTGACTCGCACCGAGTTTGACGTGCTGGAGGCGTTGTCGGCTAGACCGGCATTGGTCTTCTCCCGCCGCCAGCTCATCGACGCCGTGTGGGATCACACCTGGGTCGGTGATGAACACCTCGTCGACGTCCACATCGCGCACCTAAGAAGGAAGCTGCGCGACGATCCCAGCTCACCGCATTACGTGCGCACGATCCGGGGCATCGGCTACCGGATGGGCGACGGCGGATGAACGCCCCAGCCGGCGCACCGACACGTCGAGGTGCCGGCCTAGCCGGTCGCCTCCTAGCGGCCCAGACGTTGGTCCTGCTAACCGGGGGACTCACCGCTTGGCTGATCGCCGCCGCGGTCGGACCGTCGCTGTTCCACGAGCACCTCGCCAGGGTCAACGTGGGATCCACCCCTGCCCAAATCGTGCACACCGAGATGGCCTACCAGAGCGCCAACGCCATCTCGCTGTCGTGGGCGCTGCTGGCTGCGCTGGCTGTGGCCATGGCCGTCAACGTGTACATCGCGCGACGGATAGGACGATCCGTTGCCATCATCGCTGATGCGGCCAGTGAGGTTGCCGGCGGTCACTACGGCATCAGAGTCCCCGCGCCGGGGCTCGGAGCTGAGTTCGACGCCTTGGCTTCGGGGTTCAACCAGATGGCCGATCGGCTGGGTTCGGTCGAGCTAACCCGCCGCAGGCTGCTGGCCGACCTCGGACACGAGATGCGCACACCGGTAGCGACGTTGGAGGCCTACCTCGAGGCGCTGGAGGATGGTGTCGCGACGTTGAATGCGGGGACCGCAGAACTACTGCGCTCCCAGACCAAACGCCTGGCCCGGCTGTCCGAGGACATCTCCGCGGTCTCCAGGACCGAGGAAGGACAGATTCAGCTGAACATGGCCACAGTGCACCCAGAGTTAGTGATCGCCGCGGCGGTTGACTCGGCCGCCGAGGCCTACCAGACGAAAGGTGTTCGACTGGTCACGGATATCTCCCCGGGGCTTCCCGAACTGTCCATGGACCCAGAACGGATGGGACAGGTCCTGGGCAATCTGCTGGACAACGCACTGCGGCATACCCCTGCCGAGGGAACGGTCACGATCTCGGCCACCACATCGCGCAGAGCCGCAGGCGTGGCAATATCGGTCGCAGACTGCGGCGACGGCATCCCGGCCAAACATCTGCCACACGTGTTCGAACGCTTCTACCGGGTCGATGCCGCTCGAGACCGGGCTCACGGAGGATCGGGCATCGGGCTTGCCATCGCCAAAGCACTCGTGCAGGCTCACGGCGGAGCCCTCACGGCAACTAGCCCCGGGAGCGGGCAAGGATCCACCTTCAGAATTCTCCTGCATAGCGACTGAGCTCGCCATGGCGCGCACCACCCTGCCTCCGCTGGTCGGAACCAAGAAGGTGAGTTCGCCTGGCCACGCCCACAGTTCCATGGCCATGCTCCCTTTGCGGTGTACCCACCGGCGCCGGTCACCCGGCGCGCCGCCCTACTCAACCCCGGCCCTGCACAACAGGCGGGCCGGGAGCACGCGGCTACATCCGGTGCGCCATGGGGTACATGAACATGACCACGTTCAGTGCTGTCAGGATCCCGATCAGGGCGGAGAAGGGGAGCATGGTGACGCGACGGCGGGCCGGGGTGAGGTACCGGCGGTGGGTGATCGCTCGCAGGGTGTAGAAGGATCCGAACAGCCCCAGGGCCAGCAAGGTGTACTGCAGTACCTGGATCGGCCCACTACCTACCAGCGCGGTGGAGCCGCCGTAGTGCCCACCGAACAACGCGCCGACGGTGGAGATCACCGAGCCGCCCTCGGCTAGCAGGTGGAACATGTTGTGCGCCAGGTGCGCGGCGACGTCCAGGGGGATCAGGGCATATCCGAACCTGGCGAAGTTCTTGAGGGTGTCTTCCAGGTTCCCGGCGGAGGCGACCTTGGCTGCGAGGGTGAGCAGGGCGACCGGGATGGACACCCCTACGGCGAACACGGCGGTGAAGATGATGGGGTAGTTGGTGATGCCAGTAGTCCGGTTGACCCACCCGAGCGCGTCGGTCCACCCGGGCAGCATGGTCACGTTCTGGATGATGACGATCCCCATGATCGCCATCGCCAGGAATGACTCTTCGATCTTCGGGTTGCGCAGAAACCACAGTTCATGGGTGGGTTTGCGAACGGTGATGGTGATCGCGTCGTTGGGGCAGGCCTTGATGCAGTTGCCGCACAAGTTGCAGTTTGCGCTGGAGTCCATGGTGCGGGGGAAGGAGAACAACGGGCACGCGGCGACCGTGTCGGTGCCGTTGTAGCAGGCGGCCTTGGAGGTACACGTCGCGCAGGTCTGGGAATTCGCACGCAGAGCGAGCATGCCGGTCCGGGAGTAGTTGCCCGACAGTCCTCCCAGGAAGCACAGGTACCGGCAAAAAGTGCGCCGCTGGAAGAATGCCCCGGACACGATGACTGCGAAGGTCAGCAGGAGCAGCAGGATCCCGGAGCCCCAGGGAGACTCGACGATCCCGAACACATGATCGGCCCAGGTAATGGCCAGGAACGTGGCGTCGATGATCCAGATGCCGTACTTCTTCAGCAGTGGCGGCACGGGCCGGTTGGCGCCGACGAGCTTCTGGACGACGTCAGACAAGGCCGCGAATGGACACACCGCGCACCACAAGCGCCCGAACAGCACGTACAGGAGCGGCAGGAGGGGCCACCACAGCACCCACATGAGCGCCGTCCCGGCGTTGTCATGGGCGCTGGGAGGCCCGGCCAGCAATTCGTAGGCGACCAAACCGAACACCGCGGCGATAGGGATCTGGAATGCACCGGGGTACCACCGGCTGCGCATCAGAGCAGAGACGAACCGGTTCTTGAGAATGTCACGCCCCAGTGGTTCGCCCAGCTGCCGGTTGAACCGCGCGTCGTCCGGGTCGGTGCCGGCAGCAACGCCGTGATCGAGCATTGGCGAACTCTTCGACCGCGATGGGCGTTCTGACCGCGTCCGCAGCTCCTGACTCACTTGGCGGCCCTACCTGAGATGCAAGCGGCTTTCTTGATGACGTCGGCTGCCAGATCCCTGCGGCGGATCATGCCTGCTGTGAGCAGCACCATCGCGGTAGCCCCACCGAAGGCGCCCAGCACCGGCGCCAGCGGCGGGTTGGCGACAGCCACCGTCGAGCTCCCCGACATGTCCATCCCCGGCATATCCGCCGGCATACTGACCGTCGGAACCGGCGTCGGCGAGCTCCCCGACATGTCCATCCCCGGCATATCCGCCGGCATACTGGCAGGGCTGGTCGCTGGCGGGTTATCGGACCCGACACGAGCGGGAACGACAGCAGCACTGATCGTGGCGGCGAACGACTCCTGTTGTGAGGTGAGCATCAATGACCCGGCGACTGTTATTGCGGCAACCGTCGCGCCAACCGAGGCGACCCGGATCCGCCGCCGCCGCAGGGGCTCACCTGTGGGTGGATTGAGACAGGTCTCGTCGCTTCGATCGCCGATCATGCGCATTGTGATGTCCCCAACCTTCGCGGTGTCATAGCTGGCAAGGACCCGTGTTTGGCGGGACCAAGTCTTCTTGCATCACTGTCGGCTCCCCGCCTGGCGGTTTCACCGGGGGTTTTGATGAAGGTTCTGTGAAGGGCTCTTCCCGACGCCTCCACAGGTCACGCAGGGCGCCAGTTCGTGAGGTCGCAGGCGGCCGGGGTCGCTTCGGCTGGTGAAGTCGCACGGGACCTCAACGTCAGTGAGCCCGTTCAATAGGGTTTCGGCGACGAGTTCGCGGCGCCGAAGGAACTCAGCAACGCTCAATCCCAGACGACCCTGCGGGGTTACCCGCCAACCAGAACCGCGCGTGAAAGACAACGGCCGGTGCGGCGCCCGAGCCTTGAACCCTGCTTTACGGTGCCCGGAACGTTGCCATCGCGTCCAACAGGTCATCAACAACGGTTTGTTTCGTGTGCACATGCAGCGCCAATAGAGCCGGGTCAAGGCAATACATGACCGCACGCAGGTCCTGGCAGGACGGGTCAGCTTTCTGGGATTCCCAATGCCGGCGTTGTGCGCAAACCAGTTCATTCCACAACAGGGCCTCTGAGGGCGTACCTCATGGGCCCGACGGTAATCCTCCCCAGCCAGAACGGCCTGCACGCACGCCCGAGCACGATCCCAACGGCCCACAAACAGACCCATGAGTCAGCACCGACAAAAGGGTGTAACCGTACCGATCTGAGCCCAACGGGCTATCCCCGCCTAACGGACAGGGGCTGCGCCCGCCAAACCAGCACTCAAACCGTGTTGGCCGGTTCACTTGTCTGCAGTGAAAGGTCGATGACTCGGTCGAAACCTGCCAGACCGGCGCGGCGATGGGTGACCATGATTACCGACTGTCCGGTCGCCGAACGGGTCAGGTCGCCCATCACTGACTCTGCCGTGACGTGGTCCAGGTGGGCAACCGGCTCGTCGAGCAGCAGCACGGGTCGCTTGGATAGCAGTGCTCGAGCCAGTCCGAGCCGCGCCCGCTCTCCGCCGGAGACGCCGCGGCCATCGGTACCGATGACGGTGTCCAGGCCTTGACCGAGCTCGGCGTGCCACTGAGCCAGGCCCGCACGCTCGAGGGCTTCAAGAAGGTCAGGATCGCCAGCCCCGGGTCGCGCCAGCTCGAGGTTGGCGCGCAGGGTGGACGCGAACAGGTGCGGCTCGTCGTCCAGGACGGCGAACACCTGGCGCGCCTGGCCTAGGTCCAGCGACTGAGCGTCCTGCTCACCCAGCCGGTAGCTGCCACTGGCGGGGTCCAGAGCGCGGGCCAACACGGCAAGCAGTGTCGACTTCCCACAGCCGTTGGGGCCAGTAACGGCCAGCCGAGTTCCCGGTTGGATCTGCAGGTCCAGCGGTCCTACCTGAGGCACGGATCCCGACCACGCGGCTGTCATCTCGCCCAAACTGATGCGCGGCGGAACACCTCCTGCGATCTTCAGCGATTGGACACCGCTGGAACTGACCGCCGGCTCCTGGTCGAGGAGCTTACGCAGCCGCAGTGCGCTGGCCTGGGATCGAGCAAGAGCGCGGATGGCATCGGGCAGCGTGGAGTAAGTATCACCGAGCGCGATGGGTGTCAGGACCAGGAGCGCAGCGACCGGCGCCGAGATTGTCGTGCCGACACCAGCAAGGATTGCGGCCGTCATCGCGATGGTGCCGGCAGCGGTCAGCAGCAGCAGAAGCCCCGCCGCCAGGGCACGACCGCGGCTCTGGCGTCCGGCCGCCCGGGACAGGTCGCCATGGGCGGTGGACAGCCAGAGCTGCGCACGCCCATCGGCTCCGATGGCCTGCAGCTCGCCGGCATTTCCGGAAACCAGGGCGGCGACACGGGAAAGCTCTGTACGGGCTCCCAGCAGGGCCTGCTGGGAGCCCGTCTCCAGTCGCCATCCCAGCATGAGGATGGGGATCGTCAGTATTGCCATAGTGGCAATGACAAGACCGGCCATCGGAGCCAGAAGAGTCAGGACGATCGTGGCCATCACGCTTGCCACCAGGGCCGCCAGCACTGGCACGGTGACTCTGACCTGGGCGTCCACGACGTCAGTCAGGTCGTCGACGACCCCGGTCAGCAGGTCGGCTCGGCCGCGTCGGCCAAGTCGTGCCGGTGTCAGTGGGACGAGCCTCTCGTACGCTGTGGTGCGTCGGTCGGCGAGGTCTGCGAGGGCGGCGTCGTGCGAGCGCAAGCGCTCCCAGTATCGAAAGGCGGGCCGGGCCATGCCGAACGCCCGCACGGCCACGATTGCGGTGAGCAGCAGCAGGATGGGGGGGCGTTGGCTGGCGCGGACGATGAGCCAGCCTGAGGTGGCTGTCAGGGCGATGCCAGAGGTGGTCGCGATCCCACCCAGCAGCCCAGCGCCAAGAATCGCCCTACTCGTGTGGCTCTGAGGGGTTTGACGAACCCCCGGGCCTAGGCCGGCGCGGCCCTGACGAGGCTCGAGAGTCGTCATGACAGGACCGCCGCCAGGTGAGGGAAGGGATGGTGGACCAGGTGGATATGTTCGTCGGCCAGGGTCAGCAGCTCGGGCCGGTGAGTGACCGCTACGACGGTGCGCAGCTCGGCAAGCTTCTGGATCAGCTGGTGTGCCAAGGCCGCTGACTCGTCGTCGAGATGGGCGGTTGGCTCATCGAGCAGGATCAGCGGGGCTGTCGAGAGGGCGGCCCTGGCCAGGGTGAGGCGGGCCCGCTGGCCGGCCGACAGCCCGAACCCGTCGTCACCCAGCTGAGTGTCTAGACCGCTGGGCAGCGTCAAGACCATGAGATCTAGACCAACCACGCCCAAGACGTGCCAGAGCTCGTCGTCGGTGCAGTCGTTGCCGACAGTGAGGTTGTCACGCACTGTCCCGGGAGCCAGAAAGGGCCGTTGGGTGACCAGATGTGCCCGGGGTGCTGTCAGGGTGCCAGTGCTGGGAGCGCGGAGCCCGGCCAGCAGTTCCAGCAGTGTCGACTTGCCGACCCCCGACGGGCCAGTCACCACTGTGAGTCCGATTGGGAGGTTGAAGCACGCATCCTGAAGCACGTAGGTGGTTGCACCTGGGAAGCGGTACCCCAACCCTTCTCCCACCACGGGGAAGGGTTCGGCGCGGGCTGTATGGGCATGGGTTTGGTCGTCATCCAGAGCCGTCAACGGGCGCTCAACGGCCCCCAACCTGGGGGTGGTGAGCTCGATCTCGGCCATGACGTCGATCAGCGCTTGGGCTCCGTCAGCAGCGGAGTGGAATTCCGTGCCTACCCGACGAATGGGCCAATAGGCCTCGGGGGCGAGCAGAATCGCCACCATGGCGGTGGCCAATGGCATGGAGCCGGTTGCCAGCCGGATACCGACGGTCACCGCCACCAGCGCCACGGAGATGGTCGCCAACAGCTCCAGG
>PMJN01000225.1 GCA_003157445.1 Micrococcales bacterium | reverse complement strand
GCCGCCTCGGCCGGTGAGCTGGCGCGCACGATCGTGCAGACGGCATCGGACTACGGTCGCAACGACTCTGAAGCTGGTCATGTCATCAACCTCGAGTTCGTCTCGGCCAACCCGACAGGCCCGATCCACCTTGGCGGCACCCGCTGGGCGGCAGTTGGGGATGCGCTGGCGCGCATCCTGAAGTTCTGCGGCGCCGAGGTGACCCGCGAGTACTACTTCAACGACAACGGCGCCCAGATCGACAGGTTCGCGCGGTCGCTGCTGGCCGCGGCCAAGGGGGACCCCGCCCCCGAGGACGGCTACGCCGGCGCCTACATCGACGAGATCGCCAGCGCGGTCATGAACCGTGAGCCGGGCATTCTGGATCTGCCGGATCCGGCGGCGCAGGAACGCTTCCGGGTGCTCGGGGTCGACATGATGTTCACCGAGATCAAGAAGTCCCTACACGACTTCGGCGTGGAGTTCGACGTCTACTTCCACGAGAACNNGACTACGGGGATGACAAAGACCGCGTGGTCATCAAGTCCAACGGGGAGCCGGCCTACATCTCCGGTGACCTTGCCTACTACCTGAACAAGCGCGAGCGCGGCTTTGACCGGGCGTTCATCATGCTCGGCGCCGACCACCACGGCTATGTCTCGCGGATGATGGCCATGTGCGCAGCCTTCGGTGACATCCCGCACGTGAACCTCGAGATCCTGATCGGTCAGATGGTCAACCTCATCCAGGACGGCAAGCCGGTGCGGATGAGCAAACGGGCCGGGACCGTCGTGGTGCTTGAGGACCTCGTGGAGGCGGTGGGAGTAGATGCCGCGCGCTACGCATTGACCCGGTCCTCAACGGACTCCATGATCGACATCGACCTGGACCTGCTGGCCAAGCACACCAACGAGAACCCGGTTTACTACGTCCAGTACGCCCACGCGCGGACCTGTAACGTCACCCGGCTGGCCGGACAGGACGGAGTGCGCCTGGCTGACGGGTTCGACCCGTCGCTGCTCACCCACGACTCTGAGGCGGCACTGCTGGCGATCCTGGGCGACTTCCCTCGGACCGTCACCCAGGCGGCCAAGCTGCGCGAGCCGCATCGGGTCCCGCGCTATCTGGAGGAGCTGGCCGGGCGCTACCACAAGTGGTACGACGACTGCCGGGTCCGCCCGCGCGAGGCCGGCGAGGAGATCACCGACCTGCATCGCACCCGGCTATGGCTCAACGAGGCCACCCGGGTCGTGCTGGCAAATGGACTTGGCCTGCTCGGGGTCTCGGCCCCAGAGCGGCTCTGATGCGGGCTCATGAGGCGGGCGCGCTGCATGCCGAGGGCGGACATCACGGCCCTTCATGGCTGAGCGCCCCGCAGGACGTGAATGCACTGGTGCCGGCTTTGTGGGCGCGCTCGGTCCGGCGCGGCCAGCAGGGTGCCCTGAGCGTCGCAGGCCTGGACGTCCGTGATCTCGCCAGCGAGTTCGGCACCCCCGCATACGTCATAGACGAGGATGACTTCCGCAGGCGGGCAAGAGCGTTCAAGGCGGCCTTCGGTGACGTATTCGCGGATTTGTGCGGTGGCGCCGACGTCTACTACGCCGGCAAGGCTTTCCTGTGCACTGCCGTGGCGCGTTGGATCGCCCAGGAGGGCCTGAACCTGGACGTCTGCTCCGGTGGCGAGCTGGAGGTGGCAATTCGCGCCGGGCTGCCCGGGGCACGGATCGGCGTGCACGGCAACAACAAGAGCGTTGCCGAGATCGAGGCCGCGTTAGGCCATGGAGTCGGCCGGATCGTGGTCGACTCCTTCGAAGAGATCGAGCGGGTGGCCGCGGCCGCCAAGAGACTGGCGGTGATGGCACCGGTCATGGTCCGGGTCACTGTCGGGGTCGAAGCCCACACCCACGAATACATCGCCACCGCCCATGAGGACCAGAAGTTTGGTTTCAGCCTCGCCGGCGGGCAGGCTGCCGAGGCGGTCAGACGCATCCTGGATCACAGGGAAAGCCTGTCCCTGCTGGGGCTTCACTCCCACATCGGCAGCCAGATCTTCGACACCAGCGGCTTCGAGGTGGCGGCCCGCCGGGTCCTCGAGCTGCATGTGCAGGTCGTCCGCGAGCATGGCATCCAGATGCCCGAGCTCGATCTCGGTGGTGGTTTCGGCATCGCCTATACCACCCAGCACGATCCGATGTCACCTCGCGAGCTGGCCAGCGGGATGGCGCAGATCGTGGCTCGCGAGTGCCAGGCCGAGGGCGTGCCGGTCCCCAGGATCTCGGTCGAGCCCGGGCGCGCGATCGCCGGGCCTTCGACCTTCACCCTCTACGAGGTAGGGACAGTCAAGGAGGTGCTCCTGGATGGGGGTGCCTCGCGCACCTATGTCGCCGTGGACGGCGGGATGAGTGACAACATCCGCCCGGCGCTCTACGACGCCGACTTTTCCTGTACGATCGCCAGCCGTTCCAGCCAGGCCCCTGCAACGTTGGCCCGAGTCGTGGGCAAGCACTGTGAGAGCGGCGATATCCTGGTCAAGGACGAGTTTTTGCCCTCTGACGTCCGGGCGGGGGATCTGCTGGCCGTTCCCGTCACGGGCGCGTATTGCCGGAGTTTGTCCAGCCAGTACAACCACACCCCACGCCCGCCGGTGGTCGCCGTTTCGGGGGGTGTGGCGCGTCAGATCGTGCGGCGCGAGACGATTGAGGACCTCCTGGCGCTAGACCTCGACTGACCGCATGCCGGGACGACCGGTGTTCACAGGTGGACGACCGGCAGGATGAACATGAGGGTCCGGATCAGAACCGGACCAAGGGAGCGATCGTGAGCCAGAGGGACAAGCAGACCAAGCCATTGCGCGTAGCCCTGCTCGGATGCGGGGTCGTCGGCTCCGCTGTGGCACGACTGCTCACCGAGAATGCGGGGGACCTGACGGCCCGGGTCGGTCGGACGCTGGAGATCGTCGGTGTCGCGGTCCGGCGCCCCGACAAGGACCGTTCGGCCACCGGCGTCGACGCCTCGTTGTTCACCACCGATGCGCATGATCTGGTCGCCAGGGCCGATGTCGTCATCGAGGTCATCGGTGGTATCGAGCCCGCCCGAACCCTGATCCTGGCGGCGATGGAGCATGGCGCCAGCGTCGTGACCGCGAACAAGGCGCTGCTGGCCGAGGACGGACCGCGTCTCTACCAGGCGGCTAAGGAATGCGACGTCGACCTGTACTACGAGGCATCGGTGGCCGGAGCCATCCCCCTGCTGCGCCCGCTTCGTGAGTCGCTGGTCGGCGATGACGTCTACCGCATCCTGGGAATCGTCAACGGCACCACGAACTACGTGCTGGACAAGATGGACACCACAGGGGCGGGCTTCGCCGACGCGGTCGAGCAGGCGCAGGCGCTGGGCTACGCCGAGGCCGACCCGACCGCCGACCTCGAGGGGTTCGACGCCGCTGCCA
>PMJN01000462.1 GCA_003157445.1 Micrococcales bacterium | reverse complement strand
CCTCGCCCCATAACCAGGGGGTCGCAGCACCCTTGCGTGCAACATGTTAGGGACCTGCAGATCGGACGGAAACTGTTTGGCACCAGTGGTCGCGGCGATCAGGGCTTCCCGCAGGCTCGAGCTGTCGACGTCGGCCAGCCCGGGGGGCGCGGGTGAAAGCGGGTCGTCCGGGTCGACCAGAATCGTTCGTGAGCCACCGCCCACCAGTGCGCCATAGGCGATCTGGTGGTCACCACCGCGCTCGCAGACGGCTCCGTTGACCAGAAGAAGATCATCGGGACCGCACTGCCACCGCCGCGCGGCCTCCCGCAGCAGTTCACCTCTGGCGGCGGCCGCGATCAGCCGCAGCCCATGGCCCGCATCAGGCAGCGACCGACTGCCGAACGTTCCCAGGTCCAGCGGTACGCACGCGGTGTCTCCCATCACAAGATGAACCATCGACGTCGATGTGGCCAGTTCGGCAGCGATAACTCGGGTCAGGGCCACGCGGTTGCCCTGCCCGCCGTCGACCTTTCCGGTAAACGCCGTGATCCGCCCGTGGTTGTCGATGCTCAGACGTGCCCCGCCGAGAGTGGTCCAGCCCCAATCGCGTTCAGCGCGCGGATCGCCATCAGCCGGCGNNCCCCTTGCATCGCGGCGGCTGCGTGAACCGCTTGCACAATCCTTGGGTACCCGCCACACCGGCAGATGTTGCCGGCAAGCCCTTGATGGATCACCTCATCGCTGGGCATCCCATCCCGCTCGATCAACGACACGACCGACATCACCATGCCAGGTGTGCAGTACCCGCACTGCAGCGAGCGTGCCTGCACGAACGCGGCCTGCACAGCATGCAGATGTCCCTCGCGAGCCAACCCCTCCACCGTGCTCACGGCAGCGCCGTCGATCATCTCGAGGTCCTCCATGCATGCCCGGACCGCGATCCCATCGAGCAGCACCGTGCATGCGCCGCACCGCCCCTCGCCACATCCGTACTTAGCCCCGGTCAGGTGCAGATCCTCACGCAGCACATCAAGCAGTGTCCGCCCCGACGGCTCATCGACTGTGTGCTCATTGCCATTGATGATGAGTCGCACCACATCGCAAACGCTAGCCCCGCGGTACCGGTATCGCTAGGTCCTGGGCCTTGACCTTTGGCCCCGACACGGACTGGGAAGTCTCACCCGGACCAACCGGGACCAGTTCCGCTCGTGATCCAACCCCCCCCCCGAACGTGGCCCAGGCCGATTCTGGGCGAGTCGTGGTGGTCAGGGGCTCCGATGCCTTGTCCTGCTACAACAGCTACAAGTCCTCACCGCCGGTCCACGCCCAGCCGATCACCGGCTACAGCGACCAGGCCGACCACGACGGCTACGCCTCTGTGAACGTGCTCAAGGGCGACTCCTATCTGCGAGTTGCAGTCAGCCCGCCGGGCGATCGCCCGTCCCGCTCCGATGAGAAGAAGCTCGCCACCGCCATCGCGGCGAAGTTGTAGTCGGAGGCAGTCCCGACCGGGATGTTCGCAGTTCGCAGCGGTAGGACCACCCCTTTTCTGTCCATCAGGCGACCAGCTCTCGAGAATGCGTGGCCAACCTGATGGAATTGCCTGCATGAAGGCCCTCCCGGTGGAAAACGTCCACCCCGACGCCACTGCATCCTTGCAAGCGGCGGGAGTCACTGTCAGCACCCGCTCCGGCGCGCTCGACGAGCCGGAAGTGAGCGAGGCCTTGGTCGGGGTGCAGCTGCTCGGCATCGGCTCCGCGACCCCGGTGAACGCCTCGGTCCTGGCAAGCGCCACCGAGCTGATCACGATTGGGGCGTTCTGTATCGGGACCAACCAGATCGATCTCGCCGCCGCGGCCAAGCTGTCTATCGGGGTCTTCAACGCGCCGTTTTCCAACACCGGAAGCGTCGCCACAGGCAGCACCTCGCTCAGCGTCAATCTGCCCCGGACCCAGCTGGAGGCAGGAGCTGACCCACGCCGGCTCGCACATCTTCACGCGAACACTCCCGAAGTGCTGGCCAAGGTCAACATCGTGCTGCCCGCCCACGACGTCAACCTCGAACCTCAGGCCCTGTCGACCCGAGACCATCTGGGCTATCTGTTGACCGACGCCGGCACCGACTACACCCCTGATGTCGTCCAGACCCTGCAACGAATGCCGGAAACCGTGCGACAGCGGGTGCTGTCGTGACCCTGGAAGCAGACCTGAGCGACGCCATCGGCGAACGACATGTCCTCATCGACCCCTCCGTGACAGCCTCCTACGAGAGCGACTGGACCCGGCGCTTCGTCGGCCACGCCCGATGCGTCGTCCGACCGGGAGACATCCGCGATGTCGGGTCCGTGCTGCAGCTGTGCAGCAGGCACGGGGTCGCAGTGGTAACCCAGGGTGGCAACACCGGGCTCGTTGGCGGCAGTGTCCCCCGCGGCGGCGAGGTGGTCCTGAGCACGTCCCGGATGGGTGACATCGGACCCGTCGATGTGGTCACGGGCCAGGTCACCGTGGGTGCCGGAGTGACGCTCACCGCCCTGCAACAAGCCATTCGGCCGTTGGGGCTGGACTTCGGTGTCGACTTCGCGGCACGGGACTCGGCCACCATCGGCGGGCTGGTCTCGACCAATGCGGGCGGCGAGCGCGTCCTGCGATACGGCACGATGCGCCAACAGGTCGTGGGCCTTGAGGCGGTGCTTGCGGACGGCTCCCCCCTGTCGCGGCTGGAGGCGCTGCCCAAGGAGAACACTGGCTACGACCTGGTCGGCCTGCTCACTGGGTCCGAAGGGACGCTCGCAGTGATCACGGCGGTACGAGTCCGGCTGTGGCCGCTGCTTGCTCACCGGACCGTGGCCCTGCTCGCGCTGGAGACCACCGGTGCGGCTCTTGAGGCGCTTGCTGAGCTCAAACCCAGGCTCGGCTCTCTGGAGGCCGCCGAGCTGTTCCTTGCCGACGGGCTGGCGCTGGTCAGAGACCATACCGGCCTGCCTGCACCGATGGCCGGGGAGCACGTCGCCTACCTGTTGGTGGAGTGCGCCGACCGAGTCGACCCCAGCGAAGCGCTGCTAGAAGCCCTGGGAGAGGTCAGCACGCTCGTGCCAGGCTTGGTCGACATCGTTGTGGGTGAGGATGCGCGCAGCCGACGTGATCTGTGGCGCTACCGAGAGGCCCACACCGAGTCGATCAACGCCAACGGCGTGCCGGTCAAGCTCGACGTCGCGATCCCCCACAGCCAGCTCGAACGCGCCCTGGAAGAGTTGCCTGGCATAGCGGCAGCGGCCGCACCCGGCGCACGGACGATCATCTTCGGCCACCTGAACGAGGGCAACCTCCATGTCAACGTACTCGGCACCAGCGACCACCAGGGCGTGAGCGAGGCGGTGCTGCGGTATGTAGCCTCACTGCACGGCAGCATCAGCGCCGAGCACGGGATCGGCCGCGCGAAGACACAGTGGTTGAGCCTGTCCCGATCTGCCACGGAGATCGCGGCGATGAGATCGATCAAGACCGCCCTGGATCCGGGCCAGGTCCTCAACCCCGGGGTGATCTTCAAAGACTGACCGCAGTGGCCAGCACGCCGGTCGAGCGCCAGCCAACTTGACCGGCTTCCCGCTCATTGATCCAGGGGCGCTTCAGCTAGCGCGGTGGCAAGTTGGGCGCCGCTTTCGCAGTAGGTTCACGGTCGTGGACAGCACATCGAACAGCGAGCTCATCAACGCGGCGCAAGGCGTGCTCAATCCTCATACGGTCGGTGGGCGCCTCTTCGGAAATGTGGCGTCGGTACTCATAACAGCAACAGGGCACCGTTTCTCGGGCGTCTGCATCGACACGGGCTCGGGGACGGGTTTTTGTGCCGAGCACAGCGCCATCGCCGCCATGGTGACAGCCGGGCAGTACCAGATCGCCAAGATCGTCGCGGTGTGGCGAGACGGTGACGGCTTGCTCTACGTTCTACCGCCGTGCGGACGCTGCCGCGAGTTCATCAGACAAGTCGACCCAGCCAACCTCGACACTGAGGTGATCCTTGGCTCAGATCGATCCGCGTTGCTAGGAGAACTACTGCCGGCCCACGACTGGCCAGAGCCACTGGCTTCTGCCTGAGGCGCCCCGATGCGCGGCTGCAGTTGGGTAAAGACACGTCGTCGCAGCCAACCACCGGCGACCGACGCCGCCAGCACGCCAGAGCCCGTCCCATATCGCAGGAACGGGCTCCGACCGTGAGCGGCAAGGCAACGTCAGGCCGAGACGTGCTCCTCTGGGACGGACTGTCCGACGGCGTCGCTAGCCAGGACGCGCCGAGCCCGGGCGACGACTACGAGTCCGGACAAAGCCCCGAGCACGACCGCGGCCACACCCCAACCAAATCCGGCCAGAGCGTGCAGGCCCAGCGCGTGATCCAGCGAGTAGACCCCGGGCCCGGTGAAGGCGAGCGCCGCGGCGGCGGTGACATAGAGCAGTGGCATCTCGAAGCCGCTGTTTTGGGCCCACAACCCGGCCGCCCAGTGGACGGACCCGGCGACCACCAGTGTGCCGATGACTGCCGCCGACGCCAGCGGGGTCAGCAGGCCGAGTGCCAGCAGCACCCCGGCTGCCAGCTCAGAGGCACCGGCCACGATCGCCATGGGCTTGCCGGGCCGAAACCCCAGGGAATGAAAGAACCCGCCAGTGCCGTCCAGACCAGGCCCCCCAAACAGACCGAAGAGCTTCTGGCCGCCATGGCCGACCAGCAGAAGACCGAAGACGAGCCGCAGCACGAGCAAACCAATATTCACGGGGATCCCTTAGAGAGAGTTAGACAATCCATGCCACCCTGCCCAACATAGTTGACTGTTCAAACATTCCCGTTCGCGCCGGCCATCCGAAACCAGGCTGATTGCATTGGTGCCGACCACTGCCTGATGGCTACAAGCCACTCGCCCACTCGTTCACCTCATCGATCACCGAAAGGCAAAGGCGCCCGGCATCTTGTTCGGCGAGCTTGGCCGGACTGTTTTGTTGCGATCGGAGGCGGAACCCTCGCTCAAAGACGCGGCCACAGACGCACGCGAAAGCGGTTACTGCCGGGCGTCCATGGGCTCGATGCTCGGAACCTGCCCCGAGGCAGAGCCACTTCGCCACATCCTCGCCGGAGCCTGACCTGCACGCCTCTGAACACCCTGACGTCTAGCACCTCGATGGCGATAACCGTCGTGATGGTGCAGGCACACTTGCACTACAGGTGACTGCACTCAGGTGCCGCCCAGTGGTTCACCCGCGAGTCCGGCTAGGCCGCCTGCCCGAAAGGGACCTGTAGCCCTTTCCATCCCGCCCTACCAATCGGAGGATGGATTGCAGCGCCTGCCACCGGGCCGGCGCCCGGTGAGGAGGAATCATGAAGGTCACCGAGGTCCTCAGCACAGCCAAGGACGCGATCACCGTCAAGCGGGTGTTTGGCGAGCCCTATGAGAAGGACGGACTGACCGTCATCCCTGCCGCGGTGGTAGGCGGTGGCGCTGGCGGCGGTTCCGGGCAAGACGACAAGGGCCAGGAAGGAGGGGGCGGTGGTTTTGGCATGAGCGGGCGCCCGGCTGGCGCTCTGGTCATCAAGGACGGCCAGGTCAGCTGGCGCTCCGCCCTTGACCCGAACCGGATTGTGACGATGGTCGGTTTGGCCGTCATTGCGTACCTGCTCAGCCGGCCGCGGATGGCCCGCGCGCGTGGCAAGTCCAGGAACCGCGCGGCGGCTGACTGACCACGAGATGGATCGGACCGGCGCACCCCGACGTGCGCCGGGTCCCGAGCACGCTATCCAGACGAATGTCCGCGTCTGTCACCAGCGGGCGCGGTCAACCGGCCCGGGCCATTGGTCCGTGCCTTTGTGGGCTCAGGGGGCGAGGGCTTGGGTGAAGACTCGAAGGAAGTTCGCGCCGATGAGCTTGGCAAGCGCCTCCTCGGGCATCCCTGGTCGTAACAGCCCACCGACCAGCAGCGGCATCTTCGCGTAGGTCTCGAACACCGGCTTGCAGTTGGCGTCCATGTCCGTGCCCGCGGCGACATGATCCTCGCCCAGCAGGTCGACCAGCTCGAGGATCGCCTGGACGTAATCGCCCTGGGTTCGTAAAACGATGCCCGCCGGCCAGGTGCCGACGACCCCACCAGCGTCGAACACCGCGCGGGCCAAGTCGCTCGAGACGAAGCGTGCCTTGCGGCGGCCGTTCTGCTGGATGCCGGTGTGGTGATCAGCACAGGCTTGGTCGCCACCTGCAGCCTGTCGTACGCCGTCTGCTGCGAGCAGTCAGACACGTCGACCATGATCCCTACACTGTCCATCTCCCGGACCGTGTCGCGGCCGAAGGGCGTCAGCCCGCAGTGCACCGGATCGGACGTCATGACGTCCCCGATCACCGGCCGCGGAAGTAGTGGACCAGGGTCAGCACGTGCACGCCGTCGGCGAAGACCCGCTCGACGCGACCGAGATCGTCCTGGAGAAAGTTGGCGCCCTCCACACCCATGATCGCCCCGATCTTGCGGGTCGCCCAGGTGGTGTGCACGTCGGCAGCGTTTACCCCTAGACGCCCGCGGCTGCCAGGACGGGCGCAGAAGTCGCTAACACGTGCAATGATCGCGAACACGCCCCTGGGAAGTGAACACTGTCGTGAGGTCAATGGGGTCCCAGACCGCGCCCGTTTCCCGTCAGGCCACCGCTTGCCAAGTGCCCGTTACCGCCAAGATCGTGGCGCTGCCAACGACTTGCGCCCGCAGCCATTCGGGTGTGAGACCGAACCGCCACAGGGTTGAGCCACGCGCTGGCGACATTGCCACATCCTCGAGGTGATGACTTTTGATCCTGGCCGGCGCAGCAGCCGAGTTCGAGCCCAATTTGTTCCCGTCCGTCTGCCCGTCTGCCATGCCGACAATCCTGGGACACACCCCGGTTGAAAGCGGACGGGCCTGTGGATGCCGGCCACTAATGAACCGGCCGGCGCCCGTTGCGACGAAGATCCGCGCCGGCGAAGGTTCCGTACCTGTCGTGGCGACCTGGGCCGTCATCTCCCGTGGCGTAACCCCTGGCAGTAAGGGTCAATGTGACTCGTAAAGGCAGATGCTGCCTGCTTTGGGGGCCGTTTCGGGCTAACGTTGTGGGTTGGGGAAGTGGACTTTGTGCCAGTTCGATTCTCTGAGAGGCTCAAAAGGGAGATCCACGTGAGTCCTAAGACGACGAGATTTGAGAAGCTGCTGGAGGCTGTACCTGATGCCTTGGTGGGGATGGATCAGAAGGGTGTCATCCGGTTCGTCAATGCCCAGACGGAGTTGCTGTTCGGTTATCACCGCGACGACCTTATCGGCCAGCCCATCGAGACGCTGGTGCCCGAGCCTCTGCGGCAGATCTATGCGGAGAACCGGGATGAGTACTTCGCAGACCCCAGGACCCGGTCCAGTGGACTCGAGTTGGAACTGAGCGGACTGAAACGAGATGCCACTGCGTTCCCGATCAACATCAGCATGGCCTACATCGACACCGGCGACGTCCTGTTGGTCATTAGGGCGATGGCAGAGCTGACCAAGCGGCAGGTGGCGATCAAGAACGCTGCGCTCGCAACAGCGATCGTCGACTCCTCCGAGGATGCCATCATCGGCACCAACCTAGGTGGAGTCCTCACCAGCTGGAACCCCGCCGCAGAGAGGATGTACGGCTACTCGAGCCAGGAGACGATCGGCAGGTCCGTCAGTCTCCTGGCCCCTGATCGAGCGGGCGCGATGTCTGCGGCACTGGCCAGGATCAAGGATGATGAGGCCGTCGAGCACGTCGAGGCCACGCTTGTCCGAAAGGACGGATCGATGCTGCCGGTCTCGATCACCGTCTCATCGATCCGTGACGAGGACGACGTGGTCGTCGGCGCGTGTATGGTCCACCGCGACGTCAGCGAGCANNCCACCGCGACGTCAGCGAGCAGCGGAAGGCCTTCGAGACCGCCCAACGGATGGCGGCGATCGTCGAGCACTCGGACGATGCCATCGTCAGCCGAGGGCTCGACGACGCCATTACGAGCTGGAACCCCGCTGCCGAGAGGATGTTCGGCTACTCCAGCCAGGAGGTCATCGGCAAATCCGCCAGTCTTCTGATTCCCGAGGAACAAGCAGGTGAGCTCGAGTCCATAGGGGCCAAGGTCAGAGACGGCAACCCTGCCAAGCACCTCGAGTCCGTCCGCATCCGCAAGGACGGAACGGCGGTCCCGGTCTCGCTCACCGTCTCACCGATATACGACCAGGGAGGCACGCTCGTCGGCGCATCCACGATCTGCCGCGATGTGACCCAACAGAGGAAGGCGTTCGAGTCCGCCCAGCGCATGGCAGCCATCATCGACAACTCGGACGATGCCATCATCGGCACGACACTCGAAGGCATGATCACGGGCTGGAACCCGGCCGCCGAGAGGATGTACGGCTACTCCAACGACGAGATCGTCGGCAAGCCCATTGAACTTCTTAGTCCCACGGACCGAGGCGGCGAGGTCAACGCCATCTTGGCCAAGATCAAGGCGGGCCAGCCTGTCGAGAACCTCGAGACCCTCCGTATCCGCAAGGACAGAACGGTCTTGTCGGTCTCACTGACCGTCTCACCAATCTGCGATGAGCACGGCGCGATCGTCGGCGCCTCCACCATCGCCCGTGACCTCGCCCCACAAGAGCATGCAGCCATATACGCACGGAGCCTGATTGAGGCGGCCCTGGACCCGCTAGTGACGATCAGCCCCGAAGGCAAGATCAACGACGTCAACAAGGCGACGGTAAAGGCCACCGGCATCCCCCGCGACCACCTCATCGGGACTGACTTCTCCGGCTACTTCACCGAACCGGACAAGGCTCACAAGGGCTACCAGCGGGCGTTGACCAAGGGGTCGGTCACCGACTACCCGCTGACCCTGCGCCACCGGGACGGCACTTTGAGCGACGTCCTGTACAGCGCCGCGGTCTACGCCGACCCGGCCGGTAACATGCTCGGCGTGTTCGCCGCCGCGCGCGACGTGACCCAAGCAAGGCAGGCGTTGGCACTCGCCCAGCGCATGGCGGCAATCATCGAAGGTTCAGATGATGCCATCATGAGCGGCTCGCTCGACGGCAGCATCGTGAGCTGGAACCCGGCGGCCATGAGGATGTTCGGCTATGACAGCGCGGAGATCATCGGCAAGGACGCCAAGACCCTGGCTCCGAAGGATCGAGCAACCGAATTCAAAGACGTTCTGCACAAGATCAGGGCCGGCCGCCAGGTCGAGCACCTGGAGACCAAGCGTGTCCGAAAGGACGGAACGGTGTTCCCGGTCTCCCTGACCATGTCGCCCCTGCGTGACGCGGACGGCGCGATCATCGGCGCCTCCGCGATCTACCGCGACGTGACCCAGCAGAAGCTGGCGATCGAGGTCGCCCAGCGAATGGCCGCGATCGTCGAGTCTTCCAGTGATGCCATCATCGGCAACTCGCTGGACGGCATCATCACGAGCTGGAACCCGGCAGCCGAAAGGATGTACGGGTACCGCAGCGCGGAGATCATTGGCAAGAACGCCGCGACCCTGACTCCGAAGGATCGAGCAGGCGAAGTCAAGGACGTTCTGGACAAGATTGAGGCCGGCCGCCAGGTCGAGCACCTGGAGACCAAGCGTGTGCGAAAGGACGGAACGGTGTTCCCAGTCTCGCTGACCGTCTCTGCGATCCGCGACGCTGACGGCACGATCGTTGGTGGCTCGTTGATCCACCGCGACCTGAGCGAGCAGAAGGGGGCGTTGGCGGTCGCCCAGCGCATCGCGGCGATCGTCGAGAACTCCGATGATGCCATCGTCGGCAGGACGCTAGACGGCATCATCACGAGCTGGAACCCGGCCGCCGCCAGGATATTCGGCTACTCGGGCGAGGAAATCCTCGGCAAGTCCATCGACGTCCTGGTTCCCGAGGATCGAGCCGGCGAGTTCATCTCCAACCTGGCCAACATCAGCGCGGGCAAATCCGTCAAGGACTCTGAGACCATCCGCATCCGAAAGGACGCAAAGGCGATCACGGTCTCACTGACCATCTCACCCATCCGCGATGAGAAGGGGATGGTTGTCGGAGCCTCTGAGATCTACCGCGACCTCACTGAGCTCAAGCATGCAGCCCGGTACGCCCGGAGCTTGATCGAGGCGGCTCTGGACCCGCTGGTGACGATCAGCCCCGACGGCAAGATCAACGACGTCAACAACGCCACGCTCAAGGTGACAGGTGTCCCCCGCAACAGGCTTATCGGAACCGACTTCTCGCACTACTTCACCGACCCGGACAAGGCTCACCAGGGCTACCAACGAGCCTTTACACAAGGGCTGATCACCGACTACCCGCTGACCCTGCGTCACCGGGACGGCACCCTGACCGACGTCATGTACAACGCCTCGGTGTACCGCGACGCCACCGGGAAGGTGCTCGGTGTGCTCGCCGCCGCCCGCGACATGACCAAACAGAGGCGTACCTTCGAAGCCGCCCAGCGCATGGCCGCAATCGTGCAGTACTCAGATAATGCCATCATCGGCACCACCCTGGACGGCACCATCACGAGCTGGAACCCTGCTGCCGAAAGGATGTACGGCTATTCCAGCGAAAAGATCGTCCGCCGATCCGTCGACCTGCTAAGTCCCCAGGATCGAACCGGAGAGATCATCTCCATCCTGGCCGAGATCGCGACAGGCACCCCTGTCGACAACTTCGAGACCATCTGCACCCGAAAGGACAGAACGACGTTTCCCGTCAAGCTCACCATCGCACCGATCCGCAGCCTAGACGGCGCGGTGATCGGCGCCTCCGCTATCGCCCGCGACGTAACGCAGCAGCGCCAGGCCTTGGCAGCCGCACAAAAGATGGAGGCCATCGTAGAATTCAGCGGGGAAGCCATCATCGGCTGCACGCTCGAGGGTGTCATCACCAGCTGGAACCCGGCGGCTGCAAGAATGTTCGGCTACACGAGCCAAGAGATGGTCGGCAAGTCCGGCTTGCCCCTGAGCCCCAAAGATCGAGCCGAGGAAACCACGGCACTGCTGACGAGGATCAAGGCTGGCCAGCCTGTCGAGGGCCTTGAGACCACGCGTATCCGCAAGGACGGAATGGTGTTCGCAGTCTCGCTCAATGTCACACCGATCTACGACCCGGACGGCGCAATCGTCGCCGCAGACATGCTCGTGCGCGACATGACCGAGCAGAAGGACGCGTTGGCAGCCGCCCAGCGATTGGCGAGCATGGTCGAGTTCAGTGGTGGAGCCCTGATGAGCGGCACATTGGACGGCATCATTACGAGCTGGAACCCCGCCGCAGAGAGAATGTACGGATACTCAAGCACGGAAATCCTCGGCAAGTCCGACAGGCTCATGACTCCGGAGGATCGAACCGGTGAAGTCAAAGCCATATTGGCGAAGTTCAGAGCCGGCCAGAACGTCGAGCAGCTCGAGACCCTGCGCATCCGAAAGGACGGAACGGTGTTCCCGGTCTCGCTCACCATCGCACCCATCCGCGACGCGGACCAGGCAATAGTCGGCCTGTCGGCGATTGCCCGCGACATGACAGTGCGGACGTAGGTTGTGACAGGCATCCCCCGGCGGCTCCAGGCCGCCCGTTCATCGGCCGCTGGTTGTTTGCACGCACGGCTTGCTGGCCCGGCAGGTTCGCAGAGCAGGGCGATTTGTGCCAGGGGCACGGTGCCGGGTACCTGCGGCTGTAGAGAGCGGCGTGCGTGTTCATGGAATTCGCCCAGCGCATCGAAGTAGTCAAAGGGATTCTGATTCAACCGGGGGTCTCCTGCCCCAACACCGCAAGGAAACCGTTCGATCCCCCCGGTGAGGAAGCTGGCGCATCTCAACCCCTGCGGCGTGCCAACCGTATGAGGCGCTGCTGGTCGCCAAGACTTCATGGACGCGGCCGCACCGTCAAAGCACAGGGTCAGCACTTAGCCGTAGCGCTAGCCAAGAGAGCGTCGCGTCGCGCCAGCAGCCCTGATGAGTGCGCAGCCAGGGCGAGTTCGCAAGGGCCGGCCGAGCCGACATCTCTCTGAAGTAGCCGGCAAGAGCGGTCAGGAAGGCGTTGATGGCTCTGGGCTCCACGCCCCGAGCTAGCGGGTGGTCTGCCAGGATGGCCTCAGCGTCAAGTCCGTCGCCATGAACGCTGACGAGCAGGCCGACCAGGTCCACCCAGGGAGCTGCCAGGGTCAGCCAGTTCCAGTCGCAGACCAGGACCTGACCGTCGTCGGTGATTAACAGGTTGTCGTCCCGCAGATCAAAGCGCCAGAAGGAGAAACTCGAATCGATCCCGGCGCGGTTCTTGCCTGTCCAGGACCTCAGGGTCGGTGGAAGTCACTGTCTCAGCCGGCCACACAAGTCATCGCCGCCATCAGGTCCCAAGACTCGCCAAGGGCGAGGTCGGCAACGGCACCGTTGAAGGATTCGCGAATTGAGGGCGGTCCTTGACCGGTCACTGTCGTGAGTCGGTCCAGCGGACAGATGCGCGTGTTCCCGCTTGAGACGCCGATGCGGACAGAGGTGTATGGGCCACCACGCAGGACCCCGAGGGACACCTGGGCCACGAGGTTGTCCGAGGCGGTCTTGGTCCACGCGGACGAAGGTACCAATGGAACCGCGGCAGTGGAGAAAGGTCCCCATGGAATCGCGACACTGGAGATCGTCCAGCCGGCGATCTTCGCTGTTCCGACAGCGAAACGGTCCATGGGTGCGTACTGGCCGAGCTCCTCAGTTCAGGGCGGCGCTGATCGGATCTTTGTTGGGAATACCTCACCAAACAAGGACGAACAACCGGCCAAACAACCGGCCAAACAACCGACCGAACAACCGACTAAACAGCCCACTAAACAGCCCACTAAACAGCCCACTAAACAGCCCACTAAACAGACGAAGATCTATCACAATAAAACGGCAGATCTCCCAAAGGAAAGACAACAAAGGGCCAAGCACGGAAGAATAGGCAGTGACAGAGAGAGCGGCTGGAGGCGTGAGGCCACACAAGCCCAAGATCAGCAGCTGATCAAACGTGTCGTGGCCCTCATCCTCAGAGAGCCTTCTATCGCGATCTTGTCGGCGCAAACCGGCAAGCAGCTCACAGATTCGTGAGGTTAGATTCTTGTCAGGTGATGACTCCGGCTGCACACCCGTCCCGTACAGTGCGTCCCGTCACGCTCCAGTGGGGGGCGCAGTTCATAGGCGGATCATGTCGGTTTCTCGGGTTCCTAGATCAGTTTTCAGTTCCTGGATCGGAACCCGATGGGTGTTAATGATCGCCTGGGCCGTTCCACGCGGCCGCGGCCGGGCGTGGCCACGCCGTGACACCGGTTCACACAGAGGTGTCTACTCCCCGTCCCGGCCATTGGTGCTTTTCACGCTGATGGGTTTGGTCACCAGTCTTGCGATTTCGTCATCATTGGTGCCGCTAGCTGCTCCAGCATCGGCGGCGACCCCACCGGCGGCGGTATCAGCAGCGACAGCCGCGACTGTGACCACACCGGGTGGTCTCACATCGCTGACCCCGTCTCGGCTCTTGGATACCCGTGTCGGGCTGGGCGCGACCACACTCGCCCCAGTTGGCACAGCACATCTTCAGGTCACCGGGCGCGGCGGGGTCCCGGCCTCTGGCGTTTCGGCGGTGGTGTTGAACCTGACGGCCACGGCACCGACCAAGGCGGGGTACGCGACCGTGTACGGCGACGGAACCGCGCTGCCAGGTGTGTCGAGCCTGAACTTCGTGGCGGGCCAGACCGTCGCGAACCTGGTCATCGCCCCGGTCGGCGCTGACGGCAAAGTCGCCCTGTACAACGGGTCCGTCGGCACCGTCCAGCTTCTAGCGGACGTCTCCGGATACTTCCTGCCGGGCGCCCCGACTCTGGCGGGCGCGTTCGGGTCGCTGACCCCGTCTCGGCTGTTGGATACCCGTGTCGGGCTGGGCGCGACCACACTCGCCCCAGTTGGCACAGCACATCTTCAGGTCACCGGGCGCGGCGGGGTCCCGGCCTCTGGCGTTTCGGCGGTGGTGTTGAACCTGACGGCCACGGCACCGACCAAGGCGGGGTACGCGACCGTGTACGGCGACGGAACCGCGCTGCCAGGTGTGTCGAGCCTGAACTTCGTGGCGGGCCAGACCGTCGCGAACCTGGTCATCGCCCCGGTCGGCGCTGACGGCAAAGTCGCCCTGTACAACGGGTCCGTCGGCACCGTCCAGCTTCTCGCCGACGTCTCCGGGTACTTTACCGACACAGCCAACCCATCAGCGGCCACGATCACCAACTTCAGCGCCACCGGGCAACAGGTAACCAAGTTTGATACCGACGGCAACGGGATTGATGCCCACGATGGTGACTTGGAGTATTTTGCGGGGACCTACCATCTTTACGGCACCTCGTACAGCTGTGGCTATCAACTGGAGATCACCGGTTCCCCCTTCTGCGGCTTCAAGTCATACAGCTCAGTTGACTTGGTGAACTGGACCGATGACGGTTTCTTGTTCGATGGCTCAACTCTGGCCTGGCAAGCCAGCTGCGCGCCGCCTCATTACGGCTGTTACCGGCCACACGTGTTGTACAACGCTTCGACGGGCAAGTACGTCCTCTGGATAAACAGCTACGACTCCGCCAGCGGATACCACGTCCTGACCGCCGTTACCCCGTCCGGCCCCTTCACCGAGGCGCCACAACCAGTGCTGGCAGACATGGGGACGCCGGGCACCTACGTCAACGGCGACTTCACATTGTTCCAGGACGATGACGGCACCGCCTATATCAACTACTCGTTCATCAACGTCCCCACCCCAGTCGGCCAAGCCAACCACATCCTGCGGGTACAGAAACTGAATAGCAGCTACACGTCGGGAGTTGTCGGGGCGGTCACCAGTCCCGGTGCGAGCCGCGCCGAGGCGCTGAGCCTGGTCAAGAAAGACAGCACCTACTACATGATCTATGGCCCGGACTGTGCCTACTGCGGCGGAACGAACACCCTGTACAAATCAGCTACTGCAGTGCTGGGTACCTGGAGCGCTCCTCAGGTCCTGAACACCAACAGTTGTGGTGGCCAGCCCAGTTTTGTCTCCAAGCTGCCCACGGCGGCCGGGGGTTGGACATACGCCTACGGCTCCGACCTCTGGCACACCCTGGCAGGCGTGTCGGTGGTCAGAAACCAGGCCCTGGCCAACTACTACTGGACACCCTTGTCTGTGAGCGGCGCCAACATCCAGCCCTTCACCTGCAGTAACACGGTCGCAATCGACAAGGCGGGCAGTGCAACCGGGCACCCAAACCTGCCAGCAAATCTTGACCAGAGCAGTGGCAGCGCCAACTACCGCAGCCGCTCTGACATATCCAGCAGCCTGAGTCGCGCCCAAAGCTTCACCGCCGGGCGCAGCGGCACACTGACCAGCATCTCGGTGGCGACCTTCCAACAGGGCGGGACAAATGCCGCACTGTCACTGAGCATCTACAGCGCCGGCCCAAACGGCGCCCCGACCGGGTCGTCCCTCTACACCGACAGCGTCCCTGCGTCGTCGATTGGCTGGTCGCCAACAACCTTGGTGGCCGCGCCCAACATCGCAGTCAGCGCAGGAGCCGGCTACGTCATCGTCATGGCCACGAGCAGCACGACTGGTTCCTACGGCTGGGAAGTCAGCGACGACAATCCCTACACCGGGGGCAGCGCGCTGTATCAGAACGCCGGGGGCGCCTGGACGACAGAGCCCACTGCCGACCTGAACTTCTTCACTACGGTTACCTAGAGGTGGCGTCGGGCGACGGGCTAGCCGCAGTTTGGTGACACGAACTTATGAAAGTGCTCTGANNTCAGGATCACCTCGGTGATGCTCGCCGGCTCGGCCTCGGCGCCCAGAAGCTCAGGGACACGCTCAGCCACAAACCGTCCCCGTGCCTGCCAGCCGCCGTGCCACAACAGCCGCGTTCTCCACATTGAGGCGCAGGCAGATGGGGCGATCCCGCGGGTCGGCGGTGGTGGGCCGTTGCGAGCAGATCCTCGCGACGGGACCTTCGACCCTGGTGTCTCCAGTCGCCCGGCGAGCAGCGTTGTAAGTAGGAGTAGCCATGAACACCGACCTGGGAAATCACGCTTGAGGCGGCGACGCTATGAACGAGATTAACGTAGTAGACATCTTGGACCCAGTCACCGATGAGATCGTCACTCACTGCTTTGGACCGACTGCTGAGGGCCAGTGCCCTTTGGCAGGCCCCGACGGGATCGTGCTTTGCCACGGATGCCGCATCGAGGCGCGAAACTCGGGGCCGGAGTACTGGAATCTCTGGGTCCCACCGACATCCACAGTCTGTCCGACTGCGTGGCACCTAGACGAAGTCGGTTACTGAGCGCCTCTGGCATCAACAGTGATCGTTCAGTTCAACAGATGATGCGCTTGCGGCCACGTGTCATCAGGTGGGCACGGGTGTCTTCGATTTAAGGCATGCTGTCCCGATGATCCTCGAACACGCTCTGCTGCCGGTCAAACCTGGCCAGGAGGCCGACCTCGAGTCGGCCTTCACCCAAGCCAAGGCGATCATCGCCGACATGCCAGGCTTCCTAGGTCTTACGCTTTCGCGCTGCCTGGAGCGCCCGAACACCTATCTGCTGCTGGTCAAGTGGGACCGTTTGGTGAACCATACGGAGGGCTTCCGCGACTCGCCCCAGTACCAAGAGTGGCGCCGACTGTTGCACCCCTTCTACGAACCCTTTCCGGTCGTGGAGCACTTCGAACAGGTCCACAGCGCCTAATCAGCCAGCGACAACAGCCTCCCGTAGCCAAGACGAAGCATGAAGCTGGCGGCGCAGCCCACAATCCCTACACACTCAGGCCATGCCGAGCAACAGCGCCTCACAAGTGCCTTGACATCCAGGAGCATCGATCCTCAACTGATGCTGACGATCTCAAGGAGATCTTTGAGTCCAACGAGATCTGATGGGTTTCGGGTATAGAGCCGAGCCTCGTTTGCTGACGCAGTTGCGGCTATCAATAGGTCCAACGAGCGGGTTCGAGGCTTACGACCTGCGGCCACGACAGCGGCCGCAAGCCGCCCATATTCTCGCGCGACGGTTGCATCGATAGCCAGGGCCTGAAACGTCTGCTCGATTATCGCCAGTCGCCGCAAACGAGTGGCGCGTACCTCGTCAGAGCGGGCGACCAAAACCCCGAAATGCAACTCCGCCAGCGAGACCGTGCTGATCGCTATCTCACCATGGATTTCACCGGGATTTGGTCCCAGGAGCACACTCGTGTCGAGAATGCTCCTCATTTGGCGAAGGGGTCGCTGACCCCATGGTCAACCAAGTCACGGTCGTAGGCCCAATCGCCGTCAGACGGGCCGTCGAATACGGCAACGATGTCTTCCCACGTGCGCCATTGAATGCGCGGCAACGGTCCCAGCTGAGCGACCTCGCGGCCGCTCACGGTCACGGTCACGGTCTCACCACGCTCAGCTCGGCGCACGAGATCGCTTGCGTGCTGGCGGAGCTCCCGCAGTCCTGCCTTAGTCATCGAACCACGGTAGCACTTGTGCTACCGAAGCGGGATCCGCGCTAGGTCGAAGGTTCGTTTGCGAAGAGCCAGTGTCCCACTGACCCAACGACAAACGACGTAAATCGACGTGTCCGGGTGGCGTGGCCGATCACCTTCTGCTGCGTCGTATGCCGCCCTTTTGAGCTGCAGCTGCAGGTGCAAGCGCAGGGCCTCGTCCACCTCCGCCATGACCTGCCCCGGTACCCGACCCAAACAGGTCCGATGCGTTCGACGGTGACGCGCCAGGGGTCGGACCTGCCTGACCGATCGGTTGACACCTGACCGTTCGGTCAGGCAGGGTGTAGCCATGCTTCGTCGCACCGGTGCTGAGACCAAGCAGGAGATCCTGAACGCTGCGACCCGGCTGTTCAGCGACTACGGCTATCGGGGTACTTCTCTGGCCGACATTGCTCACGAGATCGGCTACTCCAAGGCCTCGGTGCTGTACCACTTCGCCAGCAAGGAAGCGCTCTTGGCGGAGTTGATCGCCCCGGCCGCCGCGGACCTGCGGGCTCTGCTGGCGCGCGTGAGCACGTTGCCCTTGGCACAGGCCCGTAAGTGCGCCATCGAGGGTTACGTCGACCTGACGATCACCCACAAAGAGACCGTCGCCGTCCTACAGACCGAGGAGCCCCTCCTTCCGCAGGACCTGCACTTTCAGCTGTACGAACGGCTCGTAGGGGTACTGCAGGGCGAGGACCACAACGCACAGGCCCGGGTCGCGGCCATCATGGTCGTCGTCGGAATTGCGGCCGCGTGCACCGAGCGCTCCGACCTGACACCCGAGCAGTTGAAGCCCGCGCTGGTCGCCGTCGCGCTGCGGGCGTTGGGTCTACCGGCTGACTCGCCCCCGGGCTGACCCGATCCAGCGGCCCCGCCCAACTTGCAGCCGACTCAGCCGCTACCCAGTCCCCTTCTCTTACCCCGCCCCATACATAAGTCCTCAACTCTTGGAGTTCACGTGGCAACCCTGCTCTACCGACTCGGCCGTGGATCATTTCGTTACCGCCGGCTCGTGTTGGCAGTCTGGATCGTCTTGCTGGCCGGGGTGGCGATCAGCGCGACGATCCTGTCCGGGCCGTCAACGACCAATGTGACGATTCCAGGCACCGAGGCTCAGCGAGCCCTGGACTCCCTGACCACCCAGTTCCCGGGCGCCTCCGGGGGCAGCGGCAGCATCGTCATCGCCGCGCCTGCGGGTCGAACGGTCACAGACACTAAGGGCCAGTCGGCGATCGCCGCGATCACGGCCCAGGCACGCCGCTTGCCTGACGTGGCCGCCGTGCTCGATCCGACAAAGACCGGGCAGGTCTCGCGCAACAAATCGATCGCCGTCGTCCGGGTGCAGTTCACCAAGCCGGTCGACGAGCTGGCCGCCAGCACCAAGGATTCCTTCAACGCGATCGGCGCACCCGCTCAGCACGAAGGTTTCACCGTCGCACACGGCGGCGACATCGCCACCGGCCAGGCCGCCGTCGGAGGCACCGAGGGCATCGGCGTGCTCGTCGCCGCCCTCGTGCTGGTGCTCACCTTCGGTTCACTCGTGGCCGCCGGCATGACCCTACTCACCGCGTTGATCGGGTTGGGCGTCGGAATCTCAGGGGTCTACACGCTGTCCGGGGTCGTCTCGTTCAACGCGACCACCCCGATCCTGGCCCTGATGCTCGGCCTGGCCGTCGGCATCGACTACTCGTTGTTCATCACCTCTCGCCACCGCCACAATCTCCTGGAGGAGATGGAGCCGGCCGAAGCCGCCGGACGGGCGGTCGGCACCGCGGGCTCCGCCGTAGTGTTCGCCGGCGCCACGGTGATCATCGCCCTGGCCGGACTGTCCGTCGTCGGCATCCCGTTCCTGGCCACGATGGGTCTGGCCGCCGCGGCCACTGTGCTAGTCGCCGTCCTAGTCGCGCTCACCCTGTCCCCCGCGCTGCTGGGCTTCGCGGGGCGCCGAGTACTGCCTCGCCGGTTGCGCGACCCCGACGCGGCCCGCGCCGCGTTGGACGCCGAAGTGTCGCCCAAGCTCATGGGCCACCGCTGGGCCGAACGCGTCACCCACCACCGCGCCGTCGTACTCGGCGTCGGCGTGCTGGGCCTGGGTGCACTGTCCTTGCCGGCGCTGTCGATGCAGACCTCGTTGCCGGACGCCGGGCACTCCCCCGCCCACACCACCGCTCGAATCGCCTACGACCTGATTACCAAGGGTTTCGGTGAAGGCAGCAATGGGCCACTGATCGTCGTCGTTAATGCCACCAGCCCCGCCACCCTCAGCGCGAACACGGCCACCGTCACCAAGCAGCTCGCCACCACGCCCGGCGTGGTCATGCTCACCCCGCCGACAGTCAGCCCGAGCGGGACAACGGCCCTGCTACAGGTAGTGCCCTCCACCGGGCCATCCGACCCGAAGACCGCCGACCTGGTACACGCCATCCGCCACGAGGTAGCCGGCACCTCATCGGCTGTGGTGTCGGTCACCGGGCTCACCGCAGTCGGTGTCGACGTCTCGCAGAAGCTGACCGCCGCGCTACCGATCTACCTGCTGCTGGTGATCGGGCTGTCCTTCGTGCTGCTGATGCTGATGTTCCGGTCGGTGCTGGTGCCGTTGAAGGCCGCGCTCGGCTTCTTGCTCACCATCGGCGCCACCTTCGGAGCAACTGTGGCCGTGTTCCAGTGGGGCTGGCTGTCCGCCACGGTCGGCCTGGCCAGGCCAGGGCCCCTGCTCAGCTTCATGCCCATCATGATGATCGGGATCCTGTTCGGCCTCGCCATGGACTACGA
>PMJN01000303.1 GCA_003157445.1 Micrococcales bacterium | reverse complement strand
GCGACGAGAGTCTCGGTGGCGATGTCGGCACGCGGGAGGAAGACGCGGTTGATGGGGTCCAGGACCTCGTCAAAAGGAGGCCACTCCTCGAGCAGGCCACTTGCTGACTGCTCGCCGGAGGGGACGAGGTCAGGCTCCAGACCCCATTCACGCAGGGCGCCGGCGGTGACCCCACCCACGGCAGCGATTCGCAACCCTGCGAATGCGCGGGCGTCCAGTCCGAACTCCTCAAACTTCTCGCGTACGGCCCGAACGGCATTGACCGAGGTGAACCCGATCCACTCGTAGCGTCCGGTCACCAGGCCCTTGATCGCGCGTTCCATCTGCTGCGGGGTTCGTGGCGGCTCGACGCTGATGGTGGGCACCACGTCGCTCGTCGCGCCGTAGGACGCGAGACGCGCGGTCATCGAGCCGGCTTGGTCCTTGGTGCGCGGCACCAGGATGTTCCAGCCAAACAGTGGCTTGGTCTCGAACCATGAGAGCTGCTCGCGCAGCTGAACCGTCGAACCGACCACCGCCAGCGACGGGAACTCGACCTTGGCCGAGGCGATCAGGGCAACCACCTGGCCCAGGGTTGTGGTGTGGGTCTGCTGGGTGATGGTCGTGCCACGCTCAGTCAGCGCCACAGGAGTGCTCTGGTCACGGCCTGCGGCAAGCAGGTCACCTAGCGCTTTGCTGAGGGTCTCGGGGGTGCCAAGCACAACCACGGTGATGTTGTCGGCGGTCGAACGGGTCCAGTCGACCTTGGTGCCACCGCTGACCACGTGCAGTGACGGCGAGGCCGCCGACGTCAGAGGCACGCCGGCATACGTGGGGACAGCGCTGACGGCGCTGACTCCCGGCACTATCTCGAACCTGATCCCGGCCTTGTAGCAGGCAAGTGCTTCCTCGGCCAGGCCGTTAAACATGGCCGGGTCTCCGTCCATCAGCCTGACGACCAGCCCGTTGCCGTTGACGGCACCAGCAGCCTTGGCTGCCTTGACCAACAGCTTCGCACGCGAGGCATGGGTCAGCGGCTGACCGTGCTCGCCGTGTCCGGCATCGATGACCAGGACGTCCGGACGGCCGTGGCGAGCCACGAACTCCTCGCGGCTGACCTGGTCGATGACTACAACGTCGGCTTCGGCGAGGTACTCCGCGGCGCGGACTGTCATCAGACCGGGGTCACCAGGGCCGGCGCCCACGAAGGCGACGCGGCCGGGATGACCTGGCGCCGCAGTCGATGTGGACCGTTCTGTGACGGTCGAGTGCGTGGTGCTCACAAGGCACGCTCCGAAAGGGATCGATCTGGACGGGAGGCATCAGGTTGGATGTTCTCGGAAGCGATGATGTCGGCGGCGCCCTCCTGCAGGAGTACGGCTGCCAACTCACGGCCAAGGCGTTCGGGGTCTGCAAGCGGTCCCACGGCGGAGCGGCGCAGCTGGACGGTGCCATCTGGGCTGCCTGCAAATGCGCGCAGAAAGAGCTCGGTTCCGCTTTCACCCTCGACAACCTCGGCCAGAGCGCCGACGGGCGCGGTACACCCTGCTTCAAGGGTGGCCAGCAAAGCGCGCTCTGCGATGACGCAGGCGCGAGTGTCCGGGTCATCCAGAGGTATCAGGGCCTCGATCAGCTCGGGGTGATCCGCACGACACTCTATGGCGAGCGCTCCTTGACCAGCAGCAGGGAGCATCTGAAGGGGATCAAGGGACTCGGTGACCGCATCCAGCCGGCCGAGGCGAGACAGGCCGGCCCGGGCTAGCAGGACAGCGTCGCAGGAACCGTTGTGTACCAACGAGAGCCGGGTGTCGACGTTGCCACGAATGTCGATCACGCTCAGCCCGAGCCCGAGGGCAGCCAGCTGCGCCATCCGCCGCGGGGAACCTGTGCCGACCACCGATCCCACGGGAAGCTCACCCAAGGTCAGGCCGTCGCGGGCCACCAGGGCATCGCGGGCATCCTCACGAACAGGGATCGCGGCGATGACCAGTCCAGGCTCAGGGGCCACCGGCAGATCCTTGAGCGAGTGGACGGCGATGTCGATCTCGCCGGCAAGCAGTCCTTGCCGGATGGCTGCGGCAAAGACGCCGGTGCCGCCGATGCTGGACAGCGAAACCGACGAGGTATCACCAACGGTCGTAATCTCGACCATCTCCACCACGTGCCCTAGCTCGCGCAGCTGATCGGCCACCATCCCTGCCTGAGTCGTGGCCAGCGCACTGCGTCGAGTGCCCAGCCGTATGTTCATGGCGTTCACGCCAGGCCTCCCATCTTAGGTGGGGCGGACACGATGGCCACCTCATGCGGGTCAAGGTCGAAGAGCTCGCGCAGGGCGCGGGCGTAGTCACCGCCTTCACCGCCTGCCACCAGAGCCTTGGCTCGGACGGTCGGAGTGTGCAGGAGCTTCTCAACGACGCGGTGCACCGCAAGTCGGATCTCGCCACGGGCGTCCTCTGACAGGTCATCGGGCAGCCGCTGATTCAGGCGGTTCAGCTCCGCGCTCACCACATCGGCCGCACGGGAGCGCAACAGGGCGACCGTCGGGGCGACCTCCTGGGCTCGACGGCTCATGAGATACCCGGCGACCTCAGCGACCACGAGATCGCCCACCGCTTTGACGTGCGGCGTGTACTTGCTGTCGGTGGCCAGGATCTCGTCAAGTTCCGCGAGGCCTACGACATATTCGCCCGGAAGGTCTGCAACGTCGGGGGCAACATTGCGAGGCAGCCCAAGATCCATGAACATCCGAGGCCCGCTGGTGCGCAGATCAGCGGCCCGCACCAGGTTTTGGGCAGTGATGACGTGACCGAGCGCACCGGAGCACGAGATCACGAGGTCAGCCTGACGCAGGGCAACCTCAAGATCAGACAAAGGCAGAGCACGACCACCTGTTGTCAGTGCAAGATGCTCGGCCTTGGCAAGGGTGCGGTTGATGATGACCAGCTCGGCGGAACCCAGCCTCGAGATCGTCGTGGCTGCCAGGCTGCTCATGGAGCCGGCGCCAACTACCAGTACGCGCGTATCGGCAAGAGGTCCCAGCAGGTCGACAGCTCGCCGCAGACCTGCCTCAACCAAGGACACGCTCACGCGGTCGATGCCCGTCTCGGAGTGTGCCCGTTTCCCGACCCTCAGCGCCTGCTGGAAGAGTGCACTGAGCGCGCCGCCGGCTTGCCCCCGCTTCTGGGCAGAACGAAGCGCCATCCGCAGTTGCCCCAGGATCTGGCCCTCACCCACCGCCATGGACTCCAGTCCCGAGGCGACAGAGAACACGTGGGCAACCGCGCGGTCCTCATAGTGGACATACAGATGGTCACGCAGCTCGGCCAGGGGAACACCCGAGGCTGCGGCCAGCGCGTCACCGATCTCGGCCACGGCGCCGTGGAAGGTCACGACATCGGCATAGACCTCGACCCGGTTGCACGTCGCCAGAACCAGGGTCTCGTTGACGTTCTCACCGCGACGCACCGCGATAGCCAAAGCTGCTGCGCCAGTTGGATCCAAAGCCACGGCCTCGAGCAGCGCGATCGGCGCCGACCGGTGCGAAAGTCCGAGTACAACAACACTCACGGAGCAACCTCCAGCAGGGGCATTCTCTCTTGGGCGGCAGGGGCCTTGCGCTGTTCATGGAAGGCCAGGATCTGCAACTCGGTGGATAGGTCAACCTTGCGGACGTCGACACCTGCAGGCACCGAGAGCACGCACGGAGCAAAGTTCAGCACTGATCCCACACCGACCGCGACGAAGCGGTTGCACACTTCCTGTGCAGAGGCAGCAGGCGTCGCGATGACGCCGATGGCGACTCCGCGCTCGGTCACGATTCGCTCAAGGTCATCGACCGAGCCGACAATCATCCCGGCGATCTCCTCACCGATGACGTCAGGATCGCGATCCAGCAGGGCGACAACCTGAAACCCTCTGGTGGTGAAGCCCAGGTAGGCAGCCAGCGCATGACCCAGATTGCCCAGGCCAACGATCGCCACCGGCCAGTCCTTGGCGAGCCCGAGCTCACGGGTGATCTCATGGGCGAGCATCGCAACTTCGTACCCGACCCCACGAACGCCGTAGGAGCCCAGATGACTCAGATCCCTGCGTAGCTTGGCCGAACGGACCCCGGCCGCAGCTGCCAGCTCTTCGGATGACACAGTTGACACACCACGCTCGACGAGGTCACTTAGTGCACGCAGGTACTGCGGCAGGCGAGCAACGGTGGCCTCTGGTACGCCTTGACGCGCCGCGGGGTCGGCGATCACGAAATCACCGACTCCTCTCAGGATTGAGCCCCTCCATAGCACGGGGG
>PMJN01000371.1 GCA_003157445.1 Micrococcales bacterium | reverse complement strand
GCATCGCGCGCCGCGTCCGAAAGCCAGTCGGCCACCTGATCCGGTGCGGCCACGACGCGGACTCCTTTGCCGTCATAGCCGCCCCTGGGCGTCTTGACGATGACAGGCCAGCCCACCTTGTCACCAAAGGCCTGCAGCGAGGCTGCATCGCGCACCTGCGCCCAGCGCGGGCAGGGGATCCCGATGCGCGTGAGCCGTGCCCGCATCGCAAACTTGTCCTGAGCGAACACGAGGGCCGCGCGCGAGGGGTGCAGGATGACGCCATCATCCTCGAGTGCAGCCAGGACCTCGACGGGCACGTGCTCATGGTCGAAGGTGACGACGTCGCACTCGCTGGCAAAGGCGCGCACTGCCTCGATGTCGGTGTGGTCACCCACCGGAGATGATGGGATGACCAGGGCCGCCGAAGCATCCGCTGACTCCGCCAGAACCGACAAGGTGATCGAAAGACCCACTGCAGGCGGTTGGCACATTCGTGCTAGCTGGCCACCACCGATGATGCCGACGACAGGGAATCCTCCGGGCGCACGCTGCGGGGCTCTCACTCCAGGAGCCTATCGGGGCAAGTGGTCACCAGAGTCCCGTTTCGGCAGTTACCCTCGTCTTGTGGCCACAAATGGACTTGCGCTGATAGGACGTGCCCGCGGAGCACTTGGCGTCCTCGTGCGCGAGGTACTCAAGTTCGGGGTGGTCGGAGTCGTTGCATTCGTCATCGACCTTGGCGGCTACAACCTGATGGTGTTCGGGCCCCACTGGCTGGGGATGTTCAGCCAACAAACCACCGAGGGTGTGCTGCACGACAAGCCACTGACGGCTCGCATCATTGCGGCCACCGTCTCGACGCTGGTGGCCTGGGTCGGCAACCGGTTCTGGACCTTCCGCCACCGTCGCAACCGGCAACCCAGCCACGAGCTCGCGCTGTACCTGTTGCTCAACGTCGTGGCCATGGTCATCTCGGTCGCCTGCCTAGGGGTATCCCGCTACGGTTTCGGCCTGCACACTCAGTTCACCGACAACATCACGAATATCGTCGGGATCGCCTTGGGGACGCTGTTCCGTTTCTGGTCGTACCGCAAGTGGGTGTTCGTCGGCGAACCTGAAAAGGACCTGCAAGACTCATTAGAGCCTGGTGCAGCAGCGCCCTGTCCCTCACAGTTGGATCCCTCAGCCAAGAGCTAGCTGGGATCGGACTCGGACAGGAACAACGCAAAGACCGCCGGCTGCCTCTGGATCAGTTCAAGACGGCCCCCGTTGGCCTCCGCCAGGTCCCGAGCCAGAGCGAGCCCGAGGCCTGTGCTCTGGGCGGTGCTGACCGAACGCTCGAATATGTGCGGAGCAACCGCTGCGGGTACGCCGTCACCTTGGTCACTGACCTCCACCACTACGGACGGTCCACTGCGTCGAGCCTCAACGTCCACGGTGCCGCGACCGTGCGCCAGGGAGTTCTCCAGAAGGGTCGACAACACCTGGGACAGCGCCACCGGTGTGGCGCGCACCGACAGACCGCGCTGACCGTGGACCCGCACGCTGCGATGAGCCTGCTCGAACGCCGGCTGCCACTCCCGCTGAAGTGAAGCGATGACCGAGTCCAACGAGACTGTCGGCGGCCTAGCATCGTGACCACTGCGGGTCCGTGAGAGCAGCTCATCCACGACCGTCGTGAGACGCTCGACCTGCGTCATCGCAATGCTCGCCTCTTCCTTGACCACAGTGAGGTCGTCAGTGCCTGCGATTTCCTCAAGGCGCATAAGCAAAGCGGTCAAAGGGGTTCGCAGCTGGTGGGACGCATCCGATGCGAAGTCACGCTCAGAGGCCAATGACCGGGTCATCTGGTGGGCGCTGCGCGCTAAGACTTCTGAAACCCGGTCGACCTCGCGGATTCCGGTTACCAGCGGCTGGAAATGGGACTCACCAGCGCCCAGCCGTTCGGCTCGGTCGACCAACTGGGTCATCGGCTCCGCAAACCGTCGCGCCTGCAGGGATGCAACGAACACACCGGCAAGCACGGCGATCACCGACAACCCCACGATGATTGCCACCAACAGGGCAGGTTGTAGAGGCATTCGCGACTGCCCGTTCAACCATCCGCGCAGTGGCCCGAAGTCGCGGGCCGATGCCCACCAGACAACCACCCCCAGCGGCAGGACAACAACAACCACCGAGACCAACACCGCGGCGAGGGTCGACCGAACTAGCTGACGGCGCATGCCGTGGGTCAGCCTCGCCCAGAGCGCTCGAAACGGAAACCGACCCCACGAACGGTGGAGATAAACCGGGGCTGGGCTGCATCATCGCCCAACTTCCGGCGAAGCACCGAAATGTGCATGTCCAGGGTCTTGGTGGACCCGAACCACACCGTCTCCCAGATCTCACGCATCAACTGCTCGCGGGAGACGACCTTGCCCTGCTCGCGCACCAGGACTCGCAACAGGTCGAACTCCTTGGCGGTCAGCTGAAGCTCCTCCTCGTTGAAGAAGGCACGGCGGGCATCAGGGTCTACACGTACGACCGCATCCGCTGTGTCGGCGTCATTGGTCTGGCGACGAAGCAGCGCCCGCACCCGTGCCAATAGCTCGGCCAAACGAAAGGGCTTCGTAACATAGTCGTCGGCGCCGGCGTCGAGCCCGACCACCAGGTCCACCTCGTCGACCCGTGCGGTGAGAATCAGAACGGGAACCTTGCTGCCATCGGCCCGGATTCGTCGGCACACCTCGAGCCCGTCAATATGCGGCAAGCCCAGATCAAGTACGACCATGTCGGGCTTGCTGTTGGCA
>PMJN01000506.1 GCA_003157445.1 Micrococcales bacterium | reverse complement strand
CAGGAGGGTTGCAGCGTCCCACTTGGCAACACCATGTCACCGGCTACCGACAACGGGTCGGCGACCAACAACGTAGAGAAGACGAAGCGGACCTCACGAGAGTACCGGCAACTGACCTCACCTCGGAAATCACACCCGAGCAAGCCTCAGCTGATACGCACCACGACCCGATCTGGCGCACCGGCCATCGGGCCGGCCAGAGGGTCGACCTCGTCCCGCTCGAGATCGACAACCTCCTGATCTGCAGCTTCCTGGGCCAGGGAAACAGGCTCGTGGCCGGCAGCTTCTTGGGCCAGGGACTCCTGACCGACAGACTCCTGGCCCACGGGTCGCTCGTGGGCGTAGTCCAGCGAGTTGGCGGACACTCGGGCCCGAGCTACCCGCCATACCTGCACGAGCAAGTACATCCAAGCGGCCACGCGCACCAGAACCAGCAGGGAGTAGAAACCGGCCGGCAGGCCACGGTCGGGTCTGCTGAGCCCGCCAATGTAGAGCCACACGGATGCAAAGTAGAGCGCCTCGGCGCCAGCCCAGATCAGATGGTCGCGCCACGCGAGGCCGACCAGCGCGATCAGCGGAAGCAGCCACAGTCCGGCTTGCACGGGAATCGCCTTGCTGGTCACGACGACGATCACCAGCATCACCAGTGAGACTTCGGCGACCGTTGGCCGACGCTCCGTGCTGAGCGCGAAGATCGCCCCGACCACGAGAGCAACCACCCAGCCCAGGATGACGAATGCGGTCACCCGCCCCCCTACTGGGTGCCCGAGCAACCCCGACACTACCCACAGGGAGCCATAGCTGGCCCCACTGCGCCACCAGCTGCGATAGACCGAGAGCAGACCATCCGCGTTGATCACCAGCCAGGGCAGGCTCAGCGCGAACCAGGTGAGCAGGGCCGTTCCGGCCAGGCGACTCCAGGAACCCATCTTGCCGGAGCGCACAGCGAGCAGGCCGATGGCCACGAGCAGAACCAGCGGATAACTGCGTGCTGAGATGGCCAGCCCCATGACCACGCCGGCCAACACGATCTTGTTGCGACCCCAGGCCCACAACGCCACCGAGGCCAGCAGAACACCGAACAGGTCGACCGAGACCAGACCCGCCAGGACGAGCACCGGGGCGAAAGCCACGTGAGCGGCGCGCCACGGCGCCCGCGGCACCGACGCGGCGGTCACGACCACCAGGGCCATCACGATGACGGTGACCAGCACTGCCCACAGCGCGAAGTACCACTGCTCCCGTCCCAGGACGGAGCCGTCCGGGACCCCGAGACCGACCAGCCACATCACCAGCCCCGAGATCAGAGGCTGGTCCAGGCGTGGGGCGCCGGACAGGTATGGCATCGCGTGCCCGATGCCTGAGCTCACCGGAAGATCCGAGTAGCAGGCGTGCCAGAACTGGTCGGGGGTGCTCCATCCGGCGTTGAAACAGTGGGCCTTCTCCAGCACCCCCAGGGCGACCGTCAGACTCGAGAGTCCGGCCAGGACCGCCGCTGCCGGAAGCCAGGCAGCGCTCCCTGCACGCCGTGCCTGCGCGGCATATCGCCCAAAGGGTCCTCCGATGACCTCGCTCGCCGAAGCGGCGACCGGGTCGATGCGGGTTGGCGCGACCGACTCAGGAGCGTAAGGCGACATGGCGGCCAGACTACGTGGCCGGGCCGGGGACGTTAGCCGGCGCAGCCGCTACGGCGTCGGCAGCCCCGACGGCAGACCGCTCGGACCCGGCGGAAGTGTGCGACCAGGCTTAGTAGGACGCTGCGTCGGGGTGGAGGTAGCCGTTGGCGTCGGTGAGGCCGTTGTAGTGGTGATGGGAGCGGGCCTGGTCTTCTTCGGAACAGGCGCTGATGTGACCGGCGGCGCGGGCGGCGGGAGCGCATCGTCCCCTACGCCAGCCCGGGGTGGGAAGTCCATGACCTTCTGCCCTTGAAGGGCCCCCTGCATGAACGCAGTCCAGATCTTGACCGGATAGGTACCACCGGTAACCTCGCCGAAGTTGTTGACGGTGATCGTCTTGGTGCCATCGCCCTGGTAGATAGCCACCGCAGCCGAAAGTTGCGGGGTGAAACCGTCGAACCAGACCGCGAGGTTCTTGGTCGTCGTACCGGTCTTGCCCGCCGCCGGGCGCCCCAGCGCTAGAGCGGGCATACCGGTGCCCTCGGTCACCACGTGCGTCATGGCCTCAGTGGCATCGGCAGTCACCTTGGCATCGAAGACAGTTTGGACATTCTTCTGGACGGTGTAGTCGATGCGGACGGTCGCTGAGGGGGTGGAGGTCACCCTGCTGATGAGGTATGGCGTGGCCCTTTGCCCCTGCGCAGCGATGGTCGCAAAGGCATTGGCCATGTCACGCACGTGTGGAGAGGCTGTGCCGAAGATATTGGTCATGTCGTTGCCCAGCCCGGCTGTGCAGTCAGGACCGTGAGTTGACCCGGGACAGCCCGGCGGCAGCCCGGCCAAGACGGCCGCATTCTTCACGCCGGTGGCACTGTTGCCGGAGCCGGCCAGGGCGACGTTGAGCTGGGCGAAGACCGTGTTGACCGAGTTCGCCAGAGCCGTCCGAAGATCGATGTTGCCGAACTGCTCGTTGCCGAAGTTCGTGATCATGCCGTGTGGATTGTTATTCCTGCGGTCTTCGAACTGCGTGAGGTAATGGGGGCTGTAGCCGTCATAACGCGTCTCGGTGCTGATGCCCTTTTGCAGGGCGGCCAGCAGCCCGAACACCTTGAATGTCGACCCGCCTTGCAAGGTGGCCTGGGTCGAGGTGTTGTACGGATCGGTGCTGTAGTCCTTTCCGCCATACATGGCGACAATGGCGCCGTCACCGGGGCGGATCGCGGTGAGCCCGACGTGCAGGGCCTTGTCTTTGGCTGCAGGCGAGGAGTACTCCGACGGCATGTTCTGGTTGACAGCTTTGACCGCCGATTCCTGAGCGTTCTTGTCGATCGTCGTCACGATCCGCAGTCCGCCGCGGTCGATGTCACTGTTGTTCAGGTGCAGAGTGCTCGCGAGCTCGTTCCTGACCTCGTTGGTGACGTAGCCGACCGTCCCGGCCGT
>PMJN01000482.1 GCA_003157445.1 Micrococcales bacterium | reverse complement strand
CCCGGTCATGGCTACAACAAGATCAACGCCGCCTTCGCGATAGGCGGACCCAAACTGCTCGTGCAGACCATCGAGCAGGTCACCGGGGTGCGCATCGATGGTTACGTCGAGATCGGTTTTGGCGGCTTCGCCTCGGTCGTCGACAGTGTCGGTGGCGTCGACATCTGNNGTGCCACGGAACATGAAGGATGCATACGCCGGCATCAACCTCAAGGCCGGTTGCCAGACCCTCGATGGGGCCAACGCATTGGGTTACGTAAGGGCTCGCTATTCCGATCCGCTCGGCGACATCGGTCGAGTTGCACGACAACGCCAGTTCCTAAGCGCGATCATGCACAAGGCGCTCAGCCCCTCCACAGTGTTCCTCCCGTGGCAGTACTACGGGTTCTCGACCAGTGCTGGAGCGGGCCTCAGCGTCGGGCAGGACACCTCGCTGCGCGATGTCACCAGAGTCCTGCTAGCGATGCGCTCAGTGTCAAACGGCGACGGTCTCTCGCTGACTGTCCCCATCTCCAACCCCGGCCTTGCCACCAGCGTGGGCAGCGCCGTGCAGTGGGACAGAACAAAGGCGTTGGCTCTCTTCACCGCGATCAAGAACGACCAACCGCTGACCGTCGCCCCAAGTGGCAGCGGCACCTGAGCAAGGCAGCCAACTGTCTCTGATCGGGCCGTAGAACGCCCTAACGGGGCAAGCCGAGGTACTTGGGATGGCGCGTATAGAAACGCACCGCACTACGCAGGTGCAACAGCATTCCGCGATTGAGGCGACCCTGCCGGCTGTCCCCGCCCCATTCATGCACCCAACGCAACGCCGCTGTCACGGAAACGGGTATGCCAAGGCGACCTGCGCGAACCCCGAGTTCGACATCTTCCATGTAGAGGAAGTACTCCTCGGGCCAACCGCCGATCCGGTCGAACACCTCTCTGGACAGTGAGGTCGCTCCACCGGCGCACCACACGACCGGGCCTGACTCGTATGGACCCACGGGCCACAGATAGCGCTCCAGAGCCGCCTTGGGGGCCAACCCGCGGTGAGCCAGCTTAGCCAGCAGGTAAGGACCCCCTCGTGCTGCACTCTGGGGCGTGCCGTCGACGAAGTCCACTCGCGGCGCAACGATGCCGCCGGTGCGGTCGACCTCGGCCTTCAAGATCGGCAGATCCCCCACCCTGACTCCGAGATCGGGGTTGGCGAACAGCAGGTAGTCGCCTCTGGCAAGGGCCGCGCCACGGTTGTTAGCCGCCGACAGACCGATGTTGCTTCCCATTGGGAGATAGCTGAAGCCCTGTTTGCGCGCGAACTCCTCGACCTCGGGTTCGTCCGCGTTGTCCACCACGATGACCTCAACGTCGACGGCCGAGACTCCTTGCAGCTCTCCAGCCTCGATCAGCCCATCCCAGTGCCTGTTTAGCATCTCGAAGCTGTGGAAGCTCGTCACCACGATCGACCAGACCGGATGATGACCCTCGAGCACCGCTGCCGTAGAGAAAGTCTGTTCCCAGCGTCGCGTTGACGTCACCTCGGGGAACGCGGCGCGGTACCGCCTGCCCAGCTCTGACCACCGTCGCAGGAGGCGAGCGCTGGCGGAAACGCTCCCGGCTATCGCCGAGACTGGGTGCGGCGCAACGATCTCGCGCCTCGCCGTCTCGGTTGCCCGATCACGGGCCGTTTTCAGATCACGGTGCAACCAGTCCGGACCGTGCAACACGTCCTTCAAAGCGGCCCAGCGCATGGCCGCCGCCGCAGGCTCATGCTGGGCTAGGTGACGCAGGCTCACGACCACCCACTCGGCAACCAGAACCGTCGGCCTGGCGTCGTGCAGCAGCGCTGTGACGATGCGGTTCCGCAGCAGGAAGTAGGCCTGCCAGCCAGATTCGGCATCCTTTCCTACCCAGGAGTCATGCCATACGACAGCCCCCGGAAGCACGACGGAAGCAAACCCAGCCACTTTTGCCCGAAGCCCGAACTCAACGTCGTCCCACTTGAGGAAGTACGGCATTGGGAGCCCGATAGCCTCCACAGCGGCTCGGGGAACCAGACACAACCACCACGGCTGGAAATCCACCTTGTATGCCGGTCCGAGCCAAGGGTGAGCGTTCACCGAGGTGTGGGCAAGGTCAGTGTTCATCGGTGTGCCGGGAAGCGAGGTCCAGGTGAACCTCGTGGCATCCATCACCTCACCAAGGCGATAGAGGCACGTCGGTGCCGCCGCATCGAACATGTGGCCACCGACAAGAGTGGGCTGACCGGTGGCCTGGGCGAACGCCCACGCATAAGCAAGCCCCTCTGGCTGGGCCAGCGCGTCGTCATCCAGCAATGCCACGTGGGTGATGCGTGAGTCCTTCAAAGCCTCGTGAAGCCCCCGGGTGAAGCCCCCGCTGCCACCCAGGTTCTGTTGTCGAATGACGGTCAGGCGCCCTGCAAATGAATCCAGAACCCCCTGGAACTCAGCGGACTCGGCCACAGGCGTCGTGCCCTGATCGACCAGGATGACACGTCCCAGCACCCCGTCCAGGCAACCGCCAGCTTGCACAGCTGCGGCGAGGGCGCCCAGCTGCCGCAGACACGCCTCCTGCCGGTTGAACGTCGTGATCGCAACTGCCAGCGAACTCGGTTGGGGAACAAAGTCATCAGTGACCCACCGCCACGAGACCTCGCTAAGCTCAGCCCCCGTCCCGGCCGTGACTACCGGCCAGGCCCAGCCGCCATCGGCCGTCTCGACGGCATCCACCGTCGCGGTGAAGGTTCCCTCATGCGTGGTCCCAGAGCTGATGTCCCGGCAGATTCCCTGGGCATCACTGACCCGGATGGTGACCTCTACCGGGGCCGACGAGGTGACCTCGATGCGCACGGTGTCGACGATCGTGTAGCGAGACCAATAGCCCAGTGGCAGCGCGTCCAGCCACCCGGAGAACTCGATCCTCTGGCCTGCCGCGAGCCCTACCCGACCCGGAGCTACCGCCCGCGCCGCTCCGGCCGCTGAAAGAGCGGCGGCGCCAGGGGTGACGAGCTCTGTGAGCAGACCGCCGATTTGTATGCTCACCAGTGGGGCGCCAGTTCATAGCCGGCTTCGGCCAGCACCTCACGTGTGGGGCGCGGCCGGTTCTTGAGCCCGTCACGCAGGCCCTTCTTGAACCCACGGCGCATGGCTGCCTGATTGTGGGAGTGCTGATAGAAGAGGAACCAGTTTCGCACAGCGGCGCCCAGCCGCATGCCTGCTTCGACCGGTGGAAAGGCCTCGCCTGCGCGAAAGACCCAGATCTTGTTGCGGACCTCGTTGTAGAACCGCTCCCCTGGGTCCAACAGCTTGGTGCCGAACTCGGCCGTCTTGTGGACCACCAAGGACTTGGGCGCATAGACACCCTTGCGGTACCTCAGTATCCGGGCGGTGAATTCAAAATCATCGTTCCAGATGAAGAAGTCAGCAGTAGGCAGCCCAAACTCTCGGATCGCATCCGCCTCGATCAGCAAGGATACGAACGAGGCTGTGCGCACCGGGCGCCCACCAACTGCATGAGCGGCGCGGCGGTCGGCCCCGGAAATCGTTCTGGGGGCGCGTGGGATGTTGCGCGGCTGATCCCGACCGTCGGTCCAGACCACCCGACTAGCCACCAGACCAAGACCCGGACCGTATGCGCTGTATGACGACAGGAGCTCGACCAGAGTCCCTTCGGTAGGGATGGTGTCGTCGTCCATGGCCCACACCAGATCTGCGCCATGAACATCGACGGCCTCCGCCAGACCTACGCTGAAGCCGCCGGCCCCACCGGTGTTGCGGGTCAACCGCACCAAGTCAACGTCAGGGAACTGAGCTCGGATCACCTCGCCGGTGCCATCAGTGGAGGCGTTGTCCACCACGACTACAACGTCCGGACGGCGAGTCTGCGCGCCCAGCATCTTCAGACACTCGGTCAGCAGCTTCACGCGGTTCCATGTGACGACCACAGCAACCACCCGCGGGGGGCCCAGGATCGCCTTAATAGTCACCGGCCGAGCATACCCAGCCTGGCGGACCCCTCAGACCTT
>PMJN01000298.1 GCA_003157445.1 Micrococcales bacterium | reverse complement strand
GACCGAGGCGGTGGTCACTCCGTTCCTTTCCGACCGTGACCTTGCCCTGCAAAACGTCCGTTACGTCCTGAATGCGGCCGGCGGGCTGGCCGAGGACTTCCATCCTCCTGTCGACGGCTTCATCCAGACCCGTGCCCGTCAGGTGCTTTTCGAGGCCGTGGACCTGCTGGAGAAGATCGTCAACGACGTCGGCGAGCCCGGGTCTGTTCCTCTTCTTCAGGCAATCAGCGACGGCACCTTCGGATTAATGAAACGCCCGGCCGATGCCGGCAAGGGTCTTGACGGCGTGGTCAAGTGCGCGCCCGGCTACGACAACCCGGCCAGCACACTGTTGGAAGCAGGTACCAAGAAGTGAGTACCCCCCAAAGCACCCCACAGGGGTTGCCGGACATCATCCGGCCGTACGGAGACACCACCGGTGACGCCATGGTCCAAGTCTCTTTCACGCTACCGATCCCGCATGACAAGCGGGCCGAGGGAGCCGCGCTCCAGCTGGCCGCCAAGATGGGCCTGGCGCCGGCGCTGCTGGTCCACGCAAAGGCGATGGGTTCGGACTTCACCTTCTTCATCGTCTATGGCTCCGTCAGCCACCTGGTGGACCTGCGCGAGGTCGTGGTGATCGAGCGTGAGTTCCCCATGCTGAGCGCCAAGGACGTCAACGCCGCGATCAAGAAGCGACTGGGCCGCAAACTCGTCGTGGTCGGCGCATGCATCGGTACCGACGCGCACACCGTTGGCATCGACGCCATCTTGAACATCAAGGGTTTCGCGGGGGAGAAGGGCCTGGAGTACTACACCGAGATCAAGGTCGTGAACTGCGGCGCCCAGGTGCTGGTTCCCGAGCTCGTGGCCCGCGCCCGTGCAGAGAAGGCCGACGCGGTCCTGGTTAGCCAGGTCGTCACCCAGAAGGACGCCCACATCCACAACACCATGACCATGTCGGCCGCCTTCCGTGAGGCTTATCCCGCCGGGAAGGTGCCACTGCTGGTCATCGGCGGCCCCCGCTTCGAGCAGGGATCGGCGGCGGCACTTGGTGTCGACCGGATCTTCGGCAAGGGCACTACACCCGGCGAGGTCGCGTCCTATCTCGTCCACGCCATCGGGGCCGGGCAGGTCGTCGCGCCGTCAGGAGCCTGAGCCCACCCCCGGCGATGGCAAAGCGCTCGATGGCTGCCAAATGGCCGGGAGAGGCGAGGTGGCGCTGTGGTCGCTACCAACCAATTCCATTGCCGAGCCAGCGCGGGGATGCTGCAGCCTTGATGGTAGAAGTTGACCGATGCTGACTGCGACGTTCGCACCGAGGTTGTGGCTGTTTGACGGCCGGACTCGTTCCCGCACGCCACAGGCGGCCACAGCCAATCCCAATGCCTTTGCGCATTTCCGCCCCCTGCCCAGGCCAATGATCCTGGCCTATAACCCAGCAGGGCAACCAACCAGCTGATTCCATGTGGGCCACATCCGGGGCTTCGACCGCGAGTTGGCCGGTGATGTAATGGGCCTTCCCGCGTCCCGGTTCATCGCCGATCTAATGTCACCAAATGGCACAACGAAGGAGCACGCATGAGCACCCATGGACCAGCCACAGTCGGCATGACGGTGACGCATCGCCGCTACGTCCCGTACAGCCACGCCCACTATGCAGGCAACTTAGTGGACGGCGCATACTCACTGGCAGCGTTCGGTGACGTGGCGACCGAAATGTGCATCCGCACCGATGGCGACGAGGGACTGTTCGCCTCCTACAGCGATGTGCAGTTTCAGGCGCCGGTCCGGGCCGGCGACTGTATCGAGATCGAGGCCACTCTGGTCCGGGTTGGTTTACGCAGTCGTGAGATGAGCTTCGAGGTTCGGGTCGTGACCCGCAGCAACCCGGCCAAAGGCGAGTCCGCAGCGGTCGTTTTGAACGAGCCGGTCGTGGCCACCACCGCTCGCGGGGTCGTTGTGGTGCCCGCCTTAGTCGGATAAATACGGCGTGTCGTCAACGACACGCCAAAAGCTACAAATAACTCTGTATTTCCAGGGACATTCGATGCGCCCCTGACCTGCGGTTTTGTGCATCACTGCAGGTGAACGCAGGGTTGACAGCAGGTGCGGAACCGGTACATTCGAAACCGTTGGCCGCCACTGAATCAGAAAGAAAGTGATGGTCACAGGGGCAAGGGAATCGTCGGGACCCATGGCGATAGGGGTGTGTAACCGTCATGAAGAACCAGATCCGCGGGGTTCCCGCCCAGGTGGCGCATCGCGGGGCATCGGAGGCGGTTGGCGGCAGGGCCACGTACTTAGTAGACAACGACGTCGGAACGGCACCCAGTCGTTTCGAAGTCGGTCCCAACGGCGACGGGCCCTGCCGCATCCGGTGCCACACCCCTACCAGGGCCGATACGGCGGTGCGCTGCGGTCAGGTCTTGATCTAGCCTGAACCGGTGTACCGCTACCCACTTGCCATTGCCTCTGGCCTGGCTCTTTGGCTGGCGTTCCCATCACACAACCTCTGGATCATGGCTCCGATCGGCGTCGCGCTCCTGGCGCTGGCCACGAGCGGAGCGCTCGCCTGGCAGGGCGCCCTGCTCGGACTACTCAGCGGACTGGCGTGTTTCCTGCCCTTGTTGTCTTGGTCGGGCGTCTACGTCGGAGCGCTCCCGTGGATCGCGCTTGCTGTGCTGGAGTCCCTCTACATCGCGCTGCTGGCTCTGGTGTGCGCCCTGCTGCAGAGCGGGCCATCACGAGCCGGGGCCGGCAGGGTACGCCCGATGGTCGTGGCCCTTGTCTGGGTGGCCCAGGAAGCTTTGCGGGACAACACTCCGTTCGGCGGGTTTCCGTGGGGTCGTCTGGCCTTCAGCCAAGCCGACTCACCAATGGCCGCGCTTGCGGCCCTGGGTGGCGCCCCAGCACTGACGTTCGGGGTGGCGCTTGCGGGTGGGTTTCTGGCCGCCGGTATCGCCCGGCTGATGAGAAGCCGTCAGTCCGCCAGCCAATCGCACAACGGCAGCAGCAGCAGCAGGGTGGCGAGCGCTCTTGTGGCAACGCTGTGCCTCTTGGGGGCCGTCGCCGTGCTGTTGGTGCCATTGCTGGTCCCCAGGGCGACTAGTGGCCCGACGGGGCGGTTTATGGCGGTGCAGGGCGATGTGCCACAGGCTGGGCTGGACTTCAACGCGCAGCGCAGGGCCGTATTGGACAACCACGCCAGGGTGACCCTGCAGGCGGCCGCAGCGTGGAAAGCTCCGGGCGTGAAGGGGGCGACCTTGTCCGGGCCGTCCCAACCAGACCTGGTCGTGTGGCCGGAGAACTCTTCTGACATCGACCCGCTGGACAACCCCGATGCAGCCAACGTCATCAGGGGGGTGCTGGACACTATCAAGGCGCCGCTGGTCCTGGGTGCGGTTCTGGACGGACCCCAGCCGATGGTGACCAACGCCAGCCTCCTGTATCTCCCGGGGAAGGGCCTTAGCGCACGTTATGTCAAGCGGCATCCCGTCCCGTTCGCCGAGTACATCCCGTACCGCTCGTTCTTCCGCCACTTCAGCGACAAGGTCGACCTTGTCCGCTCGGACTTCGTCGCAGGCAACGGCGTCGGCGTGTTCAAGGTGCCTGCCCGCAGCGGAGGGACGATTGCTGCCGGTCCGATCATCTGTTTCGAGGTGGCCTACGACGGGTTGGTTCGCGACACCGTCACGCACGGCGCCAATGTTCTGCTGGTCCAGACCAACAACGCCACGTTCGGGTTCACTGACGAGTCAGTCCAGCAGCTCGCCATCTCCCGCATCCGGGCCATCGAGCACGGCCGTTCCATCGTGCACATCTCCACGGTCGGGGTCAGCGCGTTGATCACCCCGGATGGAACCCTCCACCAGCCCAGTACGTTGTTCACACCGGCGGTACTGGCCGCCGATCTTCCGCTGCGCACCGAGATCACCTTGGCGGACCGGGTCGGCCCCTGGCCCGAGGACCTCGCGTGCGCTTGCGTCGCGGGAATGCTGGCTCTGCTGGCTCTGGGGCGAATCCGCCGCCGCCGATAAGGTCGCTCACCCGACCCCTACGAAGGAAGTCCATGACACCACCGCAGGCCAGGCCCCCGATCGGCAAGATCGTGGTGCTGATCCCGACCTTCAACGAACGCGAGAACCTTGCGCTGCTCGTGCCGCGGTTGCGTGCTTCAGTACCCGAGGCAGACGTGCTGGTCCTGGACGACAACTCCCCCGACGGGACGGGGGACGTGGCAGACCAGCTGGCGGCCGAAGATGCTCAGGTTCACATCCTGCACCGCAAGAGCAAGGCGGGCCTGGGTGCCGCCTACCTGGCCGGGTTCGCATGGGCCCTGGAGCGGGGCTACGACGTCATGGTCGAGATGGACGCAGATGGCTCCCACCAGCCCGAGCAGCTGCCGTCCCTGCTGGGCGCACTTGCCAATGCCGATGTCGCACTGGGCTCGCGTTATGTGCCGGGCGGCTCTGTGGTCAACTGGCCCATGCACCGCAAGGTCCTCAGCATGGGCGGGAATCTCTACGTGCGCTTACTTCTCGGTATGCCGATCGGTGACGCCACAGGGGGGTTCCGGGCCTACCGCGCCTCTGCGCTGCGAACCGTGGACCTGCAGAAGGTCGCCTCTCAGGGGTACTGTTTTCAGGTCGATCTCGCGTGGCGGGCGATACGCTGCGGCCTGAGAGTAGTCGAGGTGCCGATCACCTTTGTCGAACGCACCATGGGCGACTCCAAGATGAGCCACGACAT
>PMJN01000324.1 GCA_003157445.1 Micrococcales bacterium | reverse complement strand
GAAAAGAGCGGTCAGCTGTTGGACACGCTCGGTCGCCGCGTCGTCGTCCTCGCCGAGCAGGAAGCTCGCGGACACCAGGACTCTGATGGAGCTGGGATCGCGCCCCGCCTCGGCGACCGCGCGCCTAACCTGCTGCAGTCGGTGGGCGAGGTCGTCGCCCGCCAACCGAAGGAGCACGACATCGGCGTATGCCGCTGTCCCCAAAGATGGCTCGTCGGTGACCTTCACGACAACCAGCGGATTGCCCTGCGGTGGCCGTGGGACGATTGAAGGNNGAAGCGTCCGGTCCCAACATCGCGGATGATCGCGTCGTCCTCCCAGGAGTCCCAGAGCTTGCGACTGGCCTGGACGACGTCGGTCGCCTCCTGCCACAGCTGCGCTGCTGGAGCGACGCCACGTCGCCCGACCGCCACGGCCGCCTCCCGAGTGCGCGACACGTCGACCAGCCACCCTGCCCGGCCCCGTGACACCCAGTCGAGTGTGGCGATCTCGGCTTGAAGGTGGAAGGGCTCGGTGTGCGTCGTCGTGATGGTGGGCACGAGACCGATCCGGCTGGTGGCCGGGGCGATTCGCGCGGCGAGTCCGAGAGCATCGAGCTGGGTCGTTACCCGGCCAGGTTCGTCGGGCGGGGCCTCGAGAGTCTCGCCAAGGGTGACGAGGTCGACGCCCGCTGAGTCGGCCAGCTGGGCCGCCGCCAGGTGGGTTGTCCCGTCCACCAAACCCGCGAGATGAGTAAGAGCGCCGGCTGTCTGAGGGGCCACCCGGGCGTCGTTCTGCCGCCAGGCGGCCGGGTGCTCACCTGCGGCCGTCAGATCGACCGCGATGATGGGCGAGCGGCTCATGACGCTACCGCCGACCGCGTGCCGTCGACTCTGCGGTGCGGCTCGCGGGCGACCGCCGTGACCTGGATCGTCGAAAGGTGACTTCTTGGGGCCTGCGCATCCGGACCCGACCCCGATTCGTGACCGCTGAACGGGACTGCGACGAGGTCCTTGGTGAAGGGCAGCAGCCCGATCGTCTCGGGGTCGGCCTCGAGGTCGAAATGCGGTGTGTACCCGGTCGAGAGATAGAGCCCAACGGCCTCGGGTTGTCGTGGACCGGTCGTCAGGCAAAGGCGCCGATAGCCGCGATCCGCTGCGATCCGTTCGAGCTCGACGAGCACCCGCCGACCGAGCCCGCGTCGCCGGTGTCTGTTGGATGTCCAAACCCGCTTGATCTCCGCGGTCTCGCTGTCGAGCCGGCGGATCGCGCCACCGGCCACCGTCTCGCCCGCGTCGGTCAGGAGCACAAGAGCGCCGCCATTGACCTTCTCGAAATCGCAAGAGGGCACCTCGGTCAGGGATACGTTCGCTGACCGACCCCCGTACCTTGTGCCGTACTCGACGGGCAGGTCGGTGAGCAACGGCGCGGCCGCCGGGTCGTCTGGCGAGACGACGATAGCCTTGACCTCCAAGGGATCCACGGCTTGTGCCAAGCTGCGCGCCGCGGCTGGTGCTCGTCCGTCCAGGGTCCGTAGGAACTCGTCAGTCACATCATGGAGCGGCCCCGATGCCGCGGGGTCGAACAGCACCCCGCCACCCTCGAACAGCCGCACGTGGTCCGCGAGAACGAACCACCCTTGGGCCACGTGCGTCGCGCCCAGGCTGGTGAGCACCGGCCGCAACGCATAGTCGACGGCAAGGACGTGCGCCAGCGTGCCGCCGGTGGCCAACGGCAGGACCTGCTTGCCGCGCAGCGCGTACTGCGGCAACAGATCCAGGAACACCTTGAGCAGCCCGGCGTAGGCCGCCTTGTAGACCGGCGTCGCCACGACCACCGCGTCCGCGGACTCGAGCAGCTGCACCGCAGCCGCAATCTGCCAGTCCCGCGCGTCACCGCGCAGCAGCGGCTCAGCCGGGAGGTCGCGCAGGACGACCTGGGTGATCTCGTGCCCCCGGGCCACGAGACGGCGGGTGACGTGGGACAGTACCGCGTCGGTGCGGGACGTGGACGACGGACTGCTCGAGATGGTAACGATTGTGGCCATCGGGTCTCTCCTTCTGCTCGGTTCGGGTAGCTCTTCGGGTTACTTCGAGGGCGCGTTCGACAGGCCGGGCGGGTTGACCTCGGACTTGGTCACGGCTTCGCTCTGGAGTCCCCACTTGGCCAGGACCTTGGCGTAGCTACCGTCCTTAATGGCAACGTTGAGTGCGTCGGCCAGGGGCTTGACCAGGCCGTTGCCCTTCTTGGTCGCCACCCCGACCAGGCCGGTGATCGGGAAGCTCGACGAGACTGTGCCGACTATCTCGGTCTGCCTGGCCGTCGCCACGTGATAGGCCGCGACCGGGTTGGGACCCAGGTAGAGCTGGACCCGCCCGGACTGCAGAGCGAGGTAGTAGTCGGTCGACAGCTGGTAGTACTTCAGCTCGGCGGGAGCACGGCCGGCCTTGATGTTCTCCTGGTTCCAGCGCAACACAATCGCCTCCTGGAGGGTGCCCGAGGCGACGGCCACTGTCTTGCCGGCGATGTCCGCGGCCCCGGACACCTTCAGGCCGGAGCCCTTCTTCGCCTCGAACGCGTGCAGGCCAAGGCGGTAGGTTGCGAAGTCATACTTCTGCTTGCGCAGCTCGGAGACGCCGATGTTGGAGATGCCGACGTTGAATCTTCCCGAGTCGAGACCGAGGAAGAGGTTCTCGAAGCTCGTCGTCTCGGCCTTGGGTTTGAGTCCGAGGATGCTCGCGATGAGATCGGCCACGTCGATCTCCACCCCGATCGGGGTCTTGTTGTCCTCGGCGGTGAAAGCCAGGGGCGGAATCCCGCCACCNNGCGTCGTTCTTCTTCGATGTGATGTGGCTCTGCGCGGCCGACAGGTCATAGGTGACGTTGCCAACCTTGGCCTTGGGACTGCCGCCGGCGGCGCCCGCGGGGTCGCTGCACGCGGTCAGGGCGAAAAGGCCCAGAACAACTGGGACCGCGATCAGTGGAGCATGGCGGGAGCGGTTTGCATTGCGGGACATGAGGTTTCCTTAGCTCGAACAAGTGGCTGCCATGCGTGCGTGACGCATAGCTGGGGCTATGGCACACGGCCGACGGTCAGTTGGTCTTTGGTAGTCCGGGGGGGTTGACCTGCGACTTCGTCACAGCCTCGCTGGTGAGGTTCCAGCGTTGAAGCACCTTGGCGTAGCTGCCGTCGGCGATAGCGGAGTTGAGTGCGACCGCGACAGCCTTGACTACCCCGCTGTCCTTCTTCGTGGTCGCGGCGATGAGGCCCTGCAGGCCGGCACCGGCTCCGGAGAAGGTGCCGACGATCTGGCTCTGGTGGCCCGTGGCCACGTGATAGGCGGCCGATGGGTTCGGCCCCAAGTAGGCGTCGATGCGACCGGAGGCCAGCGCAAGGTAGGTGTCGCTCTGGCTCTGGTAGTACTTGATCGTCGCCTCAGGCAGACCAGCCTTGATGTTTGCGGTGTTCCAGTCGGCGAGTATCTTCTCCTGGTTCGTCCCGGATGCGACCGCGATGGTCCTGCCTGCGATGTCCTTACCGGTCCTGACCCTCCAGCCGGTGCCTTTCTTGGCCTCGAACGAAATGTTGTCCTGCCGGTAGGTCGCGAAGTCGTACTTCTCTTTGCGCGCCTCGGTCACGGTGATGTTGGAGAAGCCAACGTCATACTTCGCCGAGTCGAGACCGACGAAGAGGTTCTCCCAGCTCGTCACCTGCAACTGCGCCCTGACGCCGAGCTTGTCAGCGACGAGATGGGCGAAGTCGACCTCGATCCCGATCGGCGTCTTGTTGTCGTCGGCGTAGAAACCCAGCGGCGGGGNNCTCGTCCTTGGTCACCTTGACGCGTTTCTGCACCGGCGAGGTGTCGAAACCGCCCACTGTGGCCCCGGCGGCACCGGTTGTAGCATCGGCTGCCCCGCTGCACGCGGACAACAGCACAGTGATCGAGGCAAGGACCGCAGTGGCGATTCCGAGCCGAGGAAACCGAGTCGTGGTGCGGTTTGTCATGATGGGTCTTCCTTATCTGAGTGCCGATTCGGGCAGTGCTGTGATGAGGTCCCGGCGATGCCAGGACCGCTGGTGTCGCTCTTCAGCCGGGTTACAGGACCCTGGAGATGAAGGCACGGGTCCGTTCGTGCTGTGGGTTGTCGATGACCTGGGCTGCGGGCCCGGACTCGACGATCCGACCCGCATCCATGAAGACCACGGCATCGGCGACCTCCCGGGCGAAGCCGATCTCGTGGGTCACGATGACGAGGGTGGCGCCCTCCTTGGCAAGCTCCTTGATGACGTCCAGGACCTCGCCGACGAGCTCCGGGTCGAGCGCGCTCGTCGGCTCGTCGAAGAGGATCACCTTCGGTCGCAGCGCGAGCGCCCGGGCGATAGCGACTCGCTGCTGCTGGCCTCCGGAGAGCTGACGTGGGTAGACGTCTGCCTTGTCCGCCAAGCCAACTCGCTGGAGCAGCGTCGCGGCCTCGTTCTCTACCTCACGGCGTGGCCGACGCGCGGCGAGCGGAGCCTCGGCCACGTTTTCGAGCACGGTCAGGTGTGGGAACAGGTTGAAACTCTGGAAGACGAAGCCGATCTGGGAGCGTTGGTCCATGATGTCCCGCTCCGAAAGCTCATGCAGCCGCTCGCCCTTGCGGCGGTAGCCGATCAGGTCACCGTCCACATGGATCAGGCCGCGATCGACTTTCTCAAGGTGGTTGATCGATCGGAGCAACGTGGACTTGCCGGAGCCCGACGGGCCAAGAATGACGGTCACCGTGCCGGCCCGCACTGCCAGACTCACGTCGTGCAGGACCTCAAGGGTGCCGAAGCTCTTATGGACGCCCTTGACCTCGACCATGATGCTCATGCCGATTCCACCTTTCCT
>PMJN01000466.1:9004-9456 GCA_003157445.1 Micrococcales bacterium | reverse complement strand
GCCGTCCCGTCAAGCTTGGTCAACACGATGCCGGTGACGTTGACGACCTGCCCGAAGACCTCAGCCTGGCGCAGACCGTTCTGTCCGGTTGTGGCGTCCAGAACGAGCAGGACCTCATCGATGGGGCTCTGTTTCTCCACGACGCGCTTGACCTTGCTGAGCTCGTCCATGAGCCCGACCTTGTTGTGCAAACGGCCGGCGGTGTCGATCAGGACCACGTCGACCTCCATCTCGATTCCAGCCCGCACCGTGTCAAAGGCCACAGAGGCAGGGTCTGCTCCGTCCCGCTCGGATCGGATTGTGGGCACGCCCACCCGCTCGCCCCAGGTCTGCAGCTGGTCAGCGGCGGCCGCCCTGAAGGTGTCGGCGGCACCGAGGACGACGTCCTTGTCCTGGGCGACCAGGAGGCGCGCCAGCTTTCCGACCGTGGTGGTCTTGCCGGTCCCGTTAAC
>PMJN01000466.1:0-8978 GCA_003157445.1 Micrococcales bacterium | reverse complement strand
GAGCTGAGCAGGGTGTCTTCGACGCTCTCCCAGGCCTGCTCGTCCAGTCCCCCGCTGGACAACAAGGACAGCAAAGACTTGCCCAGGACCGTGTTGGAACGCGCCAACCGTGCGCGGAGGCGTTGCAGGCGGCCGGTGGCAGACTCGGGACGTTCGATGGACGGGGCCGCAGCGGGCTTCTGCAGGACATCGGGCTCCAGGGTGGCGATGCTGGGACCACCGCCGGCATCAGCGCCCAACTGCCCGCCATCAGATTCGGAGCCACCAGAGCCCTGGGCGCCAGGGCTCTGGTGGCGAAGACTCTCGTTCTTGGCGCCACGGCCACGCGTAAGCCCGACGAGCACAGCGATGACTGCGAGGGCGACGACTACCGCAACGACCAAGATTTCCTGGGTTTGGGTCACAGTTGGCGATTGTTTCAGATCGCCGTTCAGCTCTGCGACGCGTACGGCGCCGCATGGATGTCGCGGTGCTCCTGGGGTGCCTCGGGGTGTGAACCTCCCCGCCTTTGCGGACGGGATTTGTGGGGTCCTCAGCTGGTGTCATGCCGCGTTGACCTTAGGGTCGGGCGTCCCGGTGGGCAGTGCCTGCGGTTGAACGGACGCGGACCCCAGCACTACGCCAACACCTTGCAGTGCGGGCCCGGGCGGGTTCTGCCCTTGACTACGCGCGGCCCTGATCGGGTTGCTCGTAGATATGTGTCCCGGATCTTGGCGCCGGGCTCGATTCGGTCGGCATGGGCCGTGGATGGCGCGCATCAGGATGTTGATCGCACCCACAGCCTCACGATGTGCGACGAAGCTGCACGCCCGACACTGGTGGTTCCGGCCCGAAGGCCGGTTGCGTGACAAGCACGCCGGACAGGCATTGCTCGAGTACGCCTCGTTGACATGGCAGACCTCAGCTGAGTCACCTCTGGCAGGTACCGTTCCTGGCGGCCACGGGACCACTGGGACAGGCGGCGTCGTTGATGGCTGCCAGCGCAGACCTGTTGGTCGACATTGCGCAATCCGTTAGCCGCCGCGAAATGGGCCTTCTTCGGGGCTTTGTCCAGCTTGGGCCTCCGCCGCGAGCCCTGGTGCATTTGAACTCCAACTGGCCAGCCGGGCAACTGCGCTGTTCCGGAGATGTTTGAGCAACTGAGCAAGGCGCCCGTTGATCACCGTGACCGCAAACCCTCCCGGGGTCTGTATTGCCACGGCCTTGAGGTTGATGGCTGCCTCGTCCACCGCCATGATCGGGGTCGGATCCAACCCCTGAGCCGGCTCGGCCCAGACTGCGATGTGCAGTGCCCAGCGGCGGCCGTCCCGGTCCCAGCACAACCGAACCTCGCCGCACTGCGACGCCCCCACATCAAGGCCAGTGATGGGGTCCGCCAAGACAGGCAGCGGCAGGACGATCCGGGCCCGGCCCAGACCCAGCGACAACCCCGGCCGGCCCTGCGGGGTAACCCGCCAACCAACCCGCGCGTGAAAGACAAGACAGGTACGCCTTCAACCGGTATGGCGCCCGAGCCCTCAACCCTGCCGCAAATGACGGCCTTAACTGCTTACCCTCTGCCGCCCGGCACTGCGACGGGGCGCAGATTGGACGTCCCCCCGAGCTGGCTCAGTCTTCGTTGGTCCTGGTGACTTCTGACACCTTCTCGCGAGCCGCGTCCAGAGCTTCGCCGGTCTTCTCACGAGCGGTTTCCATGACCTCGCCGGTCTTCTCTCGCACCATTGACACCATATCGTCGCCCTTGGGCGTGAGCAGATCACGGCCCTGACGACGGGCAGGAACCGCGACGACGAACAAGACGGCCACGGCAAGGCTAACGCTCAAAATCATTCCGAGTACAAGGAAAAGCATGAACCCATGGTGCCTCAGGAGTGCAACTGTGATCAACCGACGCGCCGCCTTCTGGTCTCAGGCGTTGCGCTCAGATCTGTAGGACGCACGCTCAGGCCCTCTGGACGTCCCGGATCCTCTGGGAGACCACGGTGCTGACCCCGTCGCCGCGCATCGTGACCCCATACAGGGCGTCGGCAATCTCCATCGTGCGTTTCTGGTGGGTGATCACGATCAGCTGGCTGGAGGCACGTAGCTCCTCGAACAGGGTGAGCAACCGACCCAGGTTGGCGTCGTCCAAGGCCGCCTCGACCTCGTCCAGGATGTAGAAGGGGCTGGGCCGCGCCTTGAAGATGGCGACCAGCAGTCCCACGGCCACCAGCGACCGCTCGCCACCGGACAACAACGAGAGCCGCTTGATCTTCTTGCCCGGAGGCCGGGCCTCAATCTCGATCCCGCTGCTGAGCATGTTGTCGGGGTCGGTCAGGACAAGTCGCCCCTCGCCCCCGGGGAACAACCGGCTGAAGACAGCCTCGAACTGGGCTGCGGTATCCCAGTACGCTTCGGTGAAGACCTTCTCGACGCGTTCGTCAACCTCCCGAACGATGTCCAACAGATCGCGTTTGGAGTTCTTGAGGTCCTCCAACTGCTCGGTGAGGAACTTATGGCGCTCTTCCAGGGCGGCATACTCCTCCAGGGCGAGCGGGTTGACCCGGCCCAGCGTGGAGAGCTTGCGCTCGGCCGAACGCAGCCGTTTGGCTTGGACGTCCCGCACGTAGGGGACAGCCACGGGCCCTTGGGCGTCTTCGCCGCCACCCTCAGCGCCATCGGAGCTCTCATCGATGTCCGCGATCACCGGCACCATCTGATCCGGGCCGAAGCTCTCGACCAGCACCTGTGGGTCGATGCCGTGTTCCTCCAGCGCCTTGTCCTGCAACGTCTCGATGCGCAGCCGCTGCTGGGTGCGTGCCACCTCATCACGATGTACCAGGTTGGTGAGCTCGCCCAGCTGGTCGCCGAGGGCAACGATCTCGCGCCGCACGACGGCCAGCGCAGCCTCGCGCTCGGTACGCACCTTCTCGGCGCTGGCCCGTTCGCCGGCCCCCTGTGCGAGCCCGCGAGTCACCCAGGCCTGGGCGTATGCCGCACCCTGACAGACCGCGCCGGCCACGGTGGCCTCACGCTTGCGACGCTCTCGGCGCGCAGCCGCCCGATCTCGGGCTTCCAGCTCGGCGCGCGCGGCCGCCTCCAGGGACTCCGCCCTGGCGAACATGGCACGCGCCCTTTCCTCGCGGGTGCGCAAGGTCAGGCGCAGCTCGGTCTCGGCGGCCCGGGCCGCAGTGGCGGCGGCCTCCAGCCGCTCCCGCTCGTCGTTGGAAGGCTCCTGCTCACCGGGCTGGGCGCTAGCAGCCTCCAACCGCTCACTGAGTCCGTGGTGCTCTGCGCGATCACTGCCCAGTGCGCTCTCGGCCGCGGCGATGGCCCGCTCGATGCGCTCAGCCTCCCCACGCCCGGCACGAACGGCGCCACCGAGCTGCCCCAGCCGCTCGGCGACTGCAGCCATCCTGGCGTCGGACTCATGCAGGCGTTCCAGGGTGGCCTCCACCACTTCCTTGGCGCTGGCCGCGCGCTGGGTCGCGTTCGCCAGGGCGAACTTTGCCTGCTCGCCGGCTCTGGTCGCTTCCTGGACCTTGTCCGCAGTCTGCGCGACCGCACCCTGGATCTCGATCAGGCTAGGCGCCGAGGCGCTGCCGCCCCGGACGAAACCCGGGGCGAAGACGTCACCGTCACTGGTGACCGCCGTTATCCCCATGCCGGAGGCCACCAGATCGGCGGCCGTGGCTGCCTCCTGCACCAGTGCCACGCGGTCCAGCAGTTGCTCGACTGCAGGTCGAACAGCCTCGGGGCATGTGACCACATCTCGGGCCCAGACCCCGCGCCCTTCCAAAGAGGGCCAGTTGACGACATCGACCGGTCCGGCGGTGGCCGCGACCAGCAACCCTGCCCGACCCGCGTCGTTCTGGCGCAATGACGCGATGGCGCGCTGGGCCCCCTGTGCCGAGTCCACGGCCAACGCATCGGCTGCCCAGCCGAGGGCGGCGGCAACACCAGCCTGGTGTCCGGACTTGATCTGCAGCAGCCCAGAGACCGACCCCACGAGCTCATAGGCGCTGTCCCCCGCCGCTTGCAACGCCGCCGCACCGTCCTTGCGGCGCAGGCTGAGCTGAAGTGCCTCAAGTCGGGCCGCCGAGCTGGAGCGGTCCCGGTCGGCATCCCGCTCGCCCTGGCGCCACTGCAACACCTCGGCCTCGGCACCGGCCAGCACGGCCGAGGCCTGCTCATAGGCGCTGTCCAGACCTGCTTCGCCTTCCTCGTCGGCGGCTACCGATACTTCCAGCGCCGCAAACTCCTGTTCGGCGGCGGCAGCGCGGGCCCTGCTCTGCTCGACCGACTGCTGCAGCCGGCCGATCTCTGCCTCTCCAGCCTCGATTCGGCTACGCCGCGCCCCCACCTGGCCGGCGAGCTTGGCCAGACCTTCGCGGCGATCTGCAGCAGCCCGCACCAGACGGGTGAGCCGGGCGGTCTCGGCGACGTAGGCGGCCTCGATCTCGCTGCGGGCGGTGACCGCAGTCTCCAACGCCTCCCTGGCCTGTGCGGACTCGGCAATCAGCACCTGCTCCTGCTGGCGTACCGACTCGGCCTGAGCGCGCAACAGCTCCGGATCGCGGGGGCCGTTGTCGGCTTGCTCGCTCTCATCCTCTGACAACAGTCGGACTCGTTCGGCGGCCAGCGAACCGGTCGCGATGAGACGTTCGCGCAGCGAAGACAACGCAAACCAGCGTTCCTGGGCGCGAGCCAGCAAAGGGGCACTATCGGCAGCCTCGAGCTCGAGGGTGGCCAGGCGCGAACGAACGGCGCTCAAAGCCTCTTCAGCCTCGGCGCGCCGCACGATCAGGGCATCCTCCTCGGCAACTTCCTGCTGCAGGGTGCTTGTGAGCTGGAACAAGTCGTCGGCAAGCAGCCGAAGACGTGCGTCACGCGCCTCCGCCTGGATGGTGGCAGCCCTGCGTGCGGCCTCGGCCTGGCGGCCCAGCGGTCCAAGCTGTCGGCGGATCTCCCCTGTCAGGTCATTAACCCTGATGAGGTTGGCCTCCATCGTCTCCATCTTGCGCAGCGCTCGTTCCTTGCGCTTGCGGTGCTTCAGGACTCCGGCGGCCTCCTCAATGAAGCCGCGACGTTCCTCCGCCGTGGCGCGCAGAATGGCTTCGAGCTGCCCCTGGCCCACGATGACGTGCATCTCGTGGCCGATACCGGAGTCCGAAAGAAGCTCCTGGATATCCAACAGGCGGCAGGACGTGCCGTTGATGGCGTACTCGGAGCCGCCATTTCGGAACATCGTCCGGGTGATCGTGACCTCGGTGTAGTCGATCGGCAACGCGCCGTCGGTGTTGTCGATGGTCAACGAGACCTCGGCCCGGCCCAGCGGAGCGCGCAACGAGGTTCCGGCGAAGATGACGTCCTCCATCTTGCCGCCGCGCAGGCTCTTGGCGCCCTGCTCACCCATCACCCAGGCAAGGGCGTCGGCAACATTGGACTTGCCGGAGCCGTTCGGGCCCACGATGCAGGTGATTCCGGGTTCGAGCCGCAACGCGGTTGCCGAGGCAAACGACTTGAAACCCCTCAGGGTCAGGCTCTTGACATACACGAGCGTTGGGCTCCTCTGCGGCGGCGGTGATCGGCCTCACTGTACCGGCGAAGAGCGGTGCCGCCGGGGAACCGAGCCGCTGGAAACCTCAGGTCCCCATTTTCATCGGCCGCTCAGTACTCGCAGCGCTTAATATGCAGGCTGAGGGGTTGCCTCGATCTCTGAAAGCAGGTCGGCCCGCAGTCGATCATTGTCCTGTTGCAGATCTTGAATCATGCATTCCAGATCGCGTACCCGCGACCTGAGTCTGGCGCTCTCCAGCACGAGACGATCGTTGCGATACATCCGTTGACCTAGTAGCGCTTTCGCCATACCAACTCCGAGGTGATCCTTCGCGCGTGCGAAGGGCGAATGGACACCAATTCCGTAAGCCTCCGGTGCACAGGCTGCCCCAGCGGGGGTCTTCCTAGAGTCTCACCCACGTCGCGGTAGGTCAACGCTGGTGATTACCGTTCTTGAAACCCCTTCAGCCCTGACCTGGGATCCCCGCGCTGTAGGACACACACCTGCACGTGACCCGGTCGGCGCGTGGTTGATGGCTCCTCCTGGATGAGCGCCGCAAGCTTGTCGATCGCCTCGGGGGTTCCCTGGGCGCAGATCTCGACCCGGCCGTCGTCCATGTTGCGTGCGAAGCCGATCAGGCCCAGTTCAAGAGCCCGGGCTCGAGTCCACCAGCGGAACCCGACACCTTGGACGTGGCCTCGCACGAAGATCGTGGCACTTTGCATAACTCTGAGCCTACGAGCCCCTTGGCAAGCCCGGACATAGGCTGCTGCCATGTCTCAACCTGAAACTGGCGCTGCGATCCGATGGGGATTCCTGGGCGCGGGCGGCATTGCCACCTCGATGGCTGGCGACCTTGGAGTTCATTACCCCGGCGAGGACTAGCTGGCCGTTCTGGGCCGGGGCTGGCATGCGGGGCAGGAGTACGACGAGCGGTTCATGAACCGCTCACGCCGGATGAGGGTGCCACAACGGCGGCAGGGACGGCCTTGGCGGCCGTAGGCGTCCAGCGACCGGTCGAAGAAGCCGCTGGCTCCGTTGACGTTGACGTACAGGGCGTCGAAGCTCGTGCCACCCTGACCCAGCGCTTCAAGCATCACTTCCCGGGCATTCTGGATCAGCCGCCCCAGGACCGGTTTGGTCATCTCGGCGGCTTCCCGCTGCCCGTGAACCCGAGCGCGCCACAACGTCTCGTCCGCGTAGATGTTGCCAATTCCCGAGATGAGTCCCTGATCCAGCAGGCATCGCTTGATCGCCCTGTGACGCGCCTTCAGNNCTCCGGGACTGCCCAGGTAACCGGGGGCCCGCCGTGATCTGTGACGTCGACATCTGGGGCATGCAGATCTGGGACAAGGTCGCTAAGGGACATGCCACCGAAGGTGCGCTGGTCCACGAAGCGCAACTGTGGTCCGTCATCAACGAAGTCAAACGTTGCATGCAGGTGAGTCGGGCGGGGGGCACTGGCGTCCTGGACGAGGAGCTGGCCACTCATACCAAGATGGATGACCAGGGCTTGCCGATTCCCATCTGGCGCCTCCAGCGCAAGCCACAGGTACTTACCCCGACGTCGCGCGGCAGCGACCAGGGTCCCACTGATGCGATCTGCCAGGTCCACCGGTCCGGGCAGGTGGCGGCGGGCGACACGGGTACCGGTGAAGTGCGCCGTCTGGATCCGGCGACCCACCACGTGGTCATCCAGTCCCACCCGGACGACCTCGACCTCCGGAAGCTCAGGCATCCTGCTCAGAGTCGGCGTGTTGCAGCGCGTTCCCCGACTCGGCGCCCGCCGGCTCGACCACACTGGTCAGGACCGCTGCGGCCCGGCGCGTCAGCTCTGTCCAGGCGACCTCGGCGGCCATCTGCTCAGCTGCTTTCTTGCTGGTTCCAGAGCCCGACCCCATCTGCTCCGAACCAACCATCACCTGGGCATGGAAACGTTTCAGGTGGTCGGGGCCTTCCTCGCTGAGGCGGTAGTCCGGCACCCCCAGCGAACCCAAGGCGGTCAGCTCCTGAAGACTCGTCTTCCAGTCCAGAGCCGCGCCCAGGCCGGCGGAGGACTCCATCAACGGGTCCAGGAGCCGGTGGACGAAGGTCGCGGCGGCTGGCATGCCACAAGACAGGTAGACGGCGGCGATGACGGCTTCCATGGTGTCGGCCAGGATCGAGGACTTGTCACGGCCTCCCGTGCTTTCCTCGCCCCTACCCAGGAAGATGAAGTCACCCAGACCCATGGTTCGGGCCACCTCGGCCAGTGCCCGCATGTTGACCACAGCAGCCCGCAGCTTGGCCAGCTGGCCCTCGGGGAGGTCCGGATGTGCGCCATACAGGCTGTCAGTCACCACCAGCCCGAGCACCGAGTCGCCGAGGAACTCCAGGCGTTCGTTGTTCGGCAACCCGCCGTGCTCGTAGGCATACGAACGGTGTGTCAGCGCGCGCAGAAGCAGCGGCTCGTCAATCCTCTGGTCGACCACCTCGAACAGGTAGGCGACCAGACGATCCACGGGCCGCTGCGACGCGCTGTCCCCGCCAGAGGACTGAGAATGACTCACGCGCAGTAGGGGGAGATCAGCTCTGGTGCTCGCTACGCTCCGCAACGCCGTAGTGGCGTCCGGCGTAGGTGCCACAGGAGGGGCATGCGATGTGCGGCTGCTTGGGGGCAGAGCACTGCGGGCATGAGGTCAGCGTGGTCGCGGTCGTTTTCCAGTTCGCACGACGCGAACGGGTGTTGGATCGCGAAGTCTTCCGCTTCGGGACAGCCACGTCAGTTCCTTTTCTCTTGGTTGCCAGGGGGTGTCGCGATGTTCTGCAACGCCGCCCATCGTGGATCAATCTGGTCGTGGTGGTGCGTCGGGTCTTCTGCCAGGTGTGCCCCACACTCAGAACACAGGCCCGGACAGTCGCTCCGGCAAACAGGTTGGAATGGCATGGCCGGAACCATGGCATCCCGCAGCACAGGCTCGAGGTCGAACAGATCGCCCACGAGCTCGCACACCTCATCATCGTCTTCGTCCTCGGCCGCCACCTCATGGTGGTGAGTCGCACGATCGGCGTAAGCGAACAGCTCCTGGAAACGAGCCCCCACATGGCGGGTCATCGGGTCCAGGCAACGCACGCAAACACCGGTTGCCGTGGCATGTGCCGAGCCGGTCACCAGAACACCCTCCATGACCGATTCCAACCGCAGTTCCAGCTCGATGGGCTGGCCCGGAGGTATGGCGATCAAGTCGATGTCACCGAGGTCTTCGGGAGCCGGGACAGTCCGCTGGATCTCGAGCATGGAACCTGGTCGTCGACTGAGCTCCCGGGTGTCAAACACCAGGGGCAGGCGAGGGTCCAGGCGGTTCATGGCTTCCGATGATGGAGGTCTGTCGTCGATTCCGTGGGAACGGCTCGACCCACGTCACACAAGACGTAGATCGACACGTCAGATTACCGGAGG
>PMJN01000468.1 GCA_003157445.1 Micrococcales bacterium | reverse complement strand
GAGTACCTCAAGAAATATGGCCCGGACCACGGAGGCGAGTCCGAGCACAAGTGAGACTGCCCGGACCCGCGTAGCGGGGTTGGCCCGGGCAGTCCGTGGAGGCCTTCGCAGACGTCAAGTTCAGACACCGGCGAGCACACAGGGCGGGCGTGAACGGCTACGACAATGCCCCGGAAGGCTCGGCCGATGGACATCAACTGATGATGCTCCGAGCGCGGAGGCCTTAGAGGTGACGGTTGTCGGCGAAGGTCGGTACCCGCCTGAAGAGGCAGGACCGACGCCTGATCCAAGAACCTAGCCCCGAGTGAAGATCGGCGCTGAGAACCACATCCTGAAGCCTCGGGTGCCGTTCTGTGCGTCGCGAGCAGGGTCACCAGATCCCGAGGACCTTCATCCACGCGCCGCCGATGACCGTCCAGATCAGGATCAGCATCACACTCATCACGAACCCGATGCGGAACCATTCGGAGGTCTTCACGAAGCCCGAGCCGAAGACGACGCCCGCAGGACCAGACGAGTAGTGAGCCAGGCCGCCGAAGAGGCTGCCGATGAAGCCGAGCACCAAGGCGGCGAATAGGGGCGGGGTCCCGGTGGTGATGGCCGCGCCGAGGAACACGGAGTACATGGCCACGACCTGTGCGGTGTTGGAGGCGAACAGGTAGTGCGCGTAGAAGTAGACCAGGGTCAGGACGGCGAACGCCACGAGCCACGGGATCCCCGCGACGCTGTGGGAAACCTTGTCGCCCACCCACGTGATCACCCCGTACTTCTGCAGTTGCGTCGCCATGCCCACCAGGACCGCGAAGAAGACCAGGGTCTGCCACGCCCCCGTATCCGTCACGATGTTCTTCCAGCTCAGTACCCCAGTGGTGAGCAAGATCGCCACTCCGGCGAACGCTACCGAGGTTGCGTTGATATCCAGCTGCGAGCCGGTGCACCACAAGGCCAGGAGCAGGACGAACGTGGCCGTCATGATGATCTCGGAGCGGGTCATCGATCCAATGCTCCTCAATCGCTCCCGCGCATGCGCCGGGGCTTCTGGGGTGCTGGTGACTGTGGGTGGGTAGATCTTGGACATCACCCAGGGCACGGCGATGAGGCTCGCGATGCCGGGGACGCTGGCTGCGAGCGCCCATTTCGACCATGAGATGTCGACTCCGAGCTTGGCAGCCGCGGCCACGGCCAGGGGGTTGGCGGCCATTGCGGTGACGAACATGGCGGAGGTGACCACGTTGACCTGAAGCGAAGTGAGCAGCAGGTAGGCCCCGAGCCGCTTGCGGGACTCCTCCGGCTCAGGTTCGGACCCCTCGAGTTTGCTGAGCGAGACAATGATCGGGTAGACAACCCCGCCTGCTCGGGCCGTGTTCGAGGGAGTCGCCGGCGCGAGAACCAGGTCGGTCAGAGCCATCCCATAGGACAGGCCCAGACTCGAGCGGCCCAGCCGGGCCACGAAGAGAAGCGCGATGCGCTCCCCCAGCCCCGTGACAAGGAAGCCCTGGGCGATGAAGAACGACGCCACGATCAACCAGATCGTGGCGTTGCTGAAGCCGGACAGAGCGTCGGCCGGGATCTGGGTACCGGTGATCATGGCCACGGCGAGCCCGATAAGGGCGACCGAACCGGTGGGCAACGGCTGCAGGATCAGCGCGACGATGGTCCCGACGAAGATGGCGAGCATGTGCATGCCTTGCGGATCAACCCCGGCTGGCGTGGGTAGAAAGTAGATCGCCACGACGAGCAGCACCGGAATCCCGGCCTTGTAGAACATCTTTTGGGGGCCATGCTCTTTCGGCGCCGCGGTTCCGCTCGGAACCGGGATGACCGGGGTGTTTGTCATACAACGAGTCTGACAANNCGTTTTGGCTCGCGTCCCAAGGACCACGCCGACGTGGTCCCCGCGACAGTGCTGCTCAGCTGGCCGCAGCGCGAAGGTCGGTGAGGTGTTCAATCTCTCGTGATCACCTCCGCACTCGCGCGGCCAGACCTGGGAAGTGGTTTCGAACGCAGCTTCGCGACCTGGAACCAGGGGCCATCAGTTTCGTCCGTTGCGCTGGAACCTCTCCAGGCCGTTAGGGATCAGATCTAGCCCGAACTCTTGCGCGTAATCGTAATCGGGCTTTATGGCGTGCTCGATGATCATCTCGGTCTCGGCCAGATACAGGTACTGGTCGGCCAGGAACCTGCCGGAGGATGTCCTCTGCTACCTCTGCAGCTTCGTCCGAGACGGTGGACGCCAGGTTGCGCCGAAATCCGCTGTGTCGTCCACCGCAGCGCCCTGGTCTGGGGCCGCGGCGATCGCGTCTGTATTCCATTCTCACGTGTCGAGCAGAAGGCACGCTCTGCCTCGCCAGAAGAGCACGCGCTCCTTAGCTCAGAGACGAGTCAGCTCGGCGCCGATGTTCGATCGGGGATTCTCATCGGCGTGGGTTGACCGGTCCAGGGCGGCCGGTCGCGTGAGTTGTTTCAGCGTGTCTCTCAGACTCACCATAGGTTGGCGACCATTTCTTGTAGACGGTCGATGAACGGTCGCTGACCTCGTACCAGCTTGACCACAGCTACCTGCGCCGTGAACCAGCTGGCTTTGTCGATCTCTGGAAACGACCGCATTTGACCCGATCCTGGGGGCCACTGGAGTTCGAAGGTGTTGCTAACGGCCCCAGCCGCGTCAAAGTCCGCCTCTGCTGCCCAGGCCGTCACTCGCTTCCCGCCGGGCTGGCTGACGCTACCCAAATCTCGCCAGATGACCAAGGGTGGTGCGGAGCCCAGTTCCTCCTCGAACTCCCGCTTCGCCGCAGCCAGCGGATCCTCCCCGGGCTCATACTCGCCCTTCGGCATCGACCAGGCACCGTCGTCTTTACGCGCCCAGAACGGGCCGCCCATGTGTCCAAGCAGCACCTCAAGGACGATCTCAGCGTCCTGGTTGCCGCGACGGTAGAGCAGCAGACCGGCACTCAGCTTCGAAGACATGAGACCAGCATGCCGCTCGACCGCCTCACCCGGGCGTCAAGTGGGCTCCCACCCGGTTGCCACAGGGTCTTCCTCAGGTGCTGACTCCACTCGAGATCCCGTGTGATCGCCCCTGCCGGCCCCGTTTACGTGAGGCGGTGCCGATATCAGATCTGCGGCCTGCGCGTCAGGTGATGTGGGGGTCCTCGACCCATGACGCGGCTTCGAGAAGCTGGTGAGCGGTCTCTCGTGCTTGCTCTGCTGTCAACATCGACCCATGCTCGGCGTCGACCCACACGACGACCTCGCCGTCCTCGTTCTGCGCCGTAGCGATATCGATCGAGGTGCCGTCATCGGTGCGCACGTCCCCAACGCGGCCCGTCATGGCCTGTGGGATCGATGTCCCAGTCGGCGTGCATCGTCTGGCACCAGCTCGGACACGATCTCCGTTCGAAACGATCATCGGCAGCGGTCATGGCTCCGGTGTACCCGCTGCCATCGCGGCCCTGCAGACGAATAGGAATAATGCCGCCCGATCGTGAAGTTACCGGCGGTTCGAAGCCTCCGATTGGCCTGTGCAAAGTGGCCTGCGACGAATCGCGTGAGGATGGTTTCCCGGATAGGAACGCACCCCAGGCCAGTGAGTCTCCAGATGGCAAAGGTTCTTGATCGCCATCTGATTCGGCCTGACGGTGCAGGGGCAGGCTGGCCTTGACTGGCCACCTCGGCTCGGCCCCTGCCAGTTCTTGGGCCGGTGTGCGTGAACACCGATGACGCACGCTCACCGCACACGGGCGAGTGATCGCAACCAGCCCTGGTGTCTGTCGGTGGTGGGCTGGGGACGGCCCATGCGGGAGGCCACTTGGGGCATGGGCCGCGCTCGATCTCGCGATGCCCACCCTGCAACAGCGCCGCCTGACCCAGTTACGTTAGGGCGCCACCGCACCTGACAGATTCGCCCAGGTCGCGGAATTCGACCAGGGAGGGACACGCTTTTCCGACGGATGCAGCGCCCAGCAGACCAGGGCGCGGGCGGCGACGCTGAGCAAGGCGATCAACGACCCCAACCATTACCGCTGGCCAGCGCAGAGGCTGCCGCACCGATCATATTGATGACGATCCCGGCGTAGGCCCATCTTCAGGCGAGGAATGCGCCGGGCCAGCATGACCACCGCGGCGAGCAGTTTAGCGACGCCCAGGATGCCGGAGAAGTAGTCCGGCTACCCCAACTGCTTGACATCCTGCCGGCCTTGAATGGCCGTGATTCCTACCGTGCCGCTCGCGCGGCACCTTGGTGGGTTCTGGCTTCCACGGGCAGCCGCTGAGACAAGTCCCGCTCTGAGGCCGCCTCCACGAGCGTGCAAGGTCTGCGCCAGCGCGGCGGCTACCATACGACCTTCAGCCAGAATGTCCCTGGCAGCAAACAGATCGCGATCATCGGTGAGAGCACACTGCGTGCAGGTCCAGTCCCTGACATCCAGGTGCTTCTTGCCGAAGTTGAACCACACACCCAGCGCAGCCGGCTCCACGAGAACCAGCCACTGACCCGCACCACCTCCGGTGGCAACCCGGCGCCTTCTCCTGCAACAACCGGACCAGTGTTGACCAGCCGGCATCGTGGACCACCTTCGCCGCCCTGGCCCGGGCCAGGCCGGCAACGGCCAGGTCCTTCACATAGATCCCTTGGTCATCGCAGGCGATGCAGTGGGCCAGCTTGTGGTGTGCGTCCAAGGGGTATCGCGGACCTTGCGACGCCGGACAGCAACCCGGCCCGCCGCCTTGACTCGCGCCTGACTCCCTCGTCTTCCTGGCCGCCCCCGGTGCAGCCCTGGCAGGCGCCCAGGCCTTGCGACCCGGGAACGCAGGGTTCTCACGCCAGGCAGGTCAAGCCAAGGTCGATCCCAACATCGTTGCGGCTCTGGGGAGCGGTATGTCTGCCACCTCGACCACAAACGATGCGTAGTACCGGCCGTCGCCCTCTCTGATGACCGTCACACTGGGCGGCAAGGACAGCGCTATCGTGGCCGTGGGGAACAGCGGTGTTCGTGGCACGTATGGGGAACGCCTCACACGACGCCCACAAACCAGTAGCGAACCGGTATTTGCCTGCGTGCCCACGATGACCGGCACAAGTGACGGCAGATCGTCGCCGGATCAGGTCGCTGACCACGCCGCGGGCAACCGAGTGGGGTGTATGGCGCCGGGCCAGAGCCTGCTCGCGATCGCGCACTGAGCCACCCATGACAATCCCGGGTTGCCCGGGCGGCGCGAACTGGACGATCCAGGCGGGCTCAGTCCAACCTCATCACCGCCAGGAGAGGTCAGTCGCGGCTGGTAGCCGCAGTTCGGTAGAGGCCGAGAGCGTAGCCGGCGATGGCGATGGCACATCCAACGGCCATACAGAAGGAGGCGAGGTTGTTTTCTGTGTGGCCCATGAAGGCCATGCCTGAGCCTGCCGCGATCAAGATTCCCACAGCCCCAACACTAGAGGCGGTGATCCAGTTGCGGTCGCGGCCCCGGACAGCGGCAACGATGATCCAGACGGCAAGAACGACGAGGGCCGCACCCAGGATCATGTGGATCCCCAGCAAGCCAGAGGACAAGCCGGCAGTCCAGCCGGACCCCGAGTCAGGCAGATGAAGCCAGAAGGTATTGGCCATCCCCAGGAGCAGCTCCCCGAGCAGGATCACCACCATCGCGGCACCGAGGAAGCGGAGTCCAGTGGACGTGTTCGAATCGGCCGTTGTGGCCAGGTCGACAGCAGGCGGGGTAATGGAATTAGCAGGCTTAGTGGGCATAGTAAGCCAGGCTACCTCCGTGGTGGCGGGGTCCGCTCGCGGTGGCGGGGTCCGCTCGCGGTGGCAGCGCCGCGCACGACATCCCGGGGGCTCCCCCAAGGCGCCAGGGACAGGTTGGGCGAGGTTGAAGGTCCCAGCGGTGTCACCAACGATGACGAGCGCCGCCGCACCGCCATCATCCTGCAATCGGTTTTCAACAGTGCAATGGGCTTCAACCCGGACCAGGGATCGAACTGCGCGATGTAGTTCATGTGCAACTGACCCTAGGCGGCAAGCGACGTGGTTCTCGAAGCACTGTCGAGGCGGCACGACTGAGTCGAGGTTTCTGGTGGGCGCCCAGAGTCGCCTTGACCAAGGATGCCTGGACGCCCTCAAGGCTGAAGGTGGAACGGACAACGCAACGGTCGGTGATGGTGTGCGCCTCGGCTTGGTGATTGGGGCTGCTCAACCAGGTAGTCGCCGAACTGGTCGAGGCGTTGCTCCCACTGCAGGCGCTGGGTGGCAATCCAGTCCTTGACCCTGCGCAA
>PMJN01000122.1 GCA_003157445.1 Micrococcales bacterium | reverse complement strand
CAACCAGATCATGCTCCGCGTGGCTATGGCCCCCCCATGGGCGGCGCTCGCCTGGAAGTCCTACCTCCCTCGGTTGTACGCCGGTCGCAAGCCCGCGGATCTGGACGGGTATCTGCGCAAGGTTCACCAAAGCCTCAAGCGTCCGGGCTACGCAAAGGCCTTCTCGCGCACGACACGAACCGATCACGGCCCGGTCCAGGCCCGGCTCGGCGATGTCCGGGCGCGCACCCTGGTCGTGATGGGAGAGCTGGACCCCGACTTCCCCGACCCGCGCGCCGAGGCAGACTGGATCGCCGGCACACTGCACGGCTCGGTCGTCATGGTGGCGCAGGCAGGTCACTACCCGCAGTCCCAGCAGCCCCAGGTCGTGACAACTGCGATCGTGGGCTTCCTGGCCGAGGCCGGACACCGTGTCTAGAGCCGGGCTCTCGCAGGAGGCCGTAGTGGTCGAAGCCGAGAGGATCGCCGACGATTTAGGGCTATCGCGGCTCACACTCGCCGCGCTCGCCGCGAACCTCGGCGTACGTCAGCCATCGCTCTACAAGCACGTGGACGGCATGAAGGGGCTCCAGCGCAGCATCGCCGTACGCGCCAAGACCGAGCTGGCCGACACGCTGGGCCGCGCGGCGGTCGGCCGTGCCCGTGGCGACGCGATCCGCGCCGTATCTCGCGCCTACCGCCAGTGGGCTACCGAGCACCCGGGTCGCTACGCGGCCACGATCCGCGCGCCCGTGACAGGCGACCTGCAGGACGAGGCCGCCAGCGCCGCCGCCGTCGAGGTCGTTCTTGAAGTCCTCACCGGCTATCACCTGCACGGGGATGGCGCCATAGACGCCACTCGTGCCTTGCGCTCGGCACTGCACGGTTTCGTCACTCTGGAGACCTGTGGCGGGTTCGGACTCCCCGTCGACGTCAACCGCAGCTTCGAGCGCCTCGTGGAGGCACTGATCACCGCACTCGACGTCGAGGCCGACACCCACCACGTCTGGAATGGACCTTGACATCCTGCCGGCCGTGATTGGCCCGGTTCCAAACGTGTCGTTATACGGCGCCTCGGCGGATTCTGGCTTCCCAGGCAGCCGTTGAGACAAGTCCACGCGCACAGACGCCGATCAGCTCAACTAACGCTGGACCTGACTGTCTCACTGGGCACTCGGCTTCAGTCACTGCACTGACCCACCTGAACAGCCACTGTTCATCGCCCCTGCTTCGGCACCACGATTGGTCAGATCCTCGCCAGCTCGATGCTGTTCAACCGTAGTGACGGTGTCCATCACGCGAACGCCAGCCTGCTGCGGGCGGGCAACCTGATGGAATGCCTGTGTGAAGGCACTCCTCTTGGAAAACGTCCACCCTGATGCCACGACATACCTCCAAGCCGCAGGCATTGAGGTAAGCACCCGCCCCTGCGCGCTAGACGAGCGGGAACTGAGCGAGGCTCTGCAGGGCGTGCAACTGTTAGGCATCCGCTCGGGAACCCGGGTGACGCGGTCGGTCCTGGCCAATGCCACAGATCTCATCGCGGTCGGGGCATTTTGCATCGGCACCAACCAGGTCGATCTCGCCGCCGCGACCGAGGAAGCCATCGCTGTGTTCAACGCACCGTTCTCCAACACCCGAAGCGTCGTCGAACTGGCCCTCGCCGAGATGATCTGCCTCACCCGAGGGCTGACCGCCAAGAACAGCGCCCTGCACGCCGGGGTCTGGGACAAATCAGCCAAGGGCGCCCATGAGATGCGCGGCCGGACGTTGGGGATCATCGGATACGGAAACATCGGCAGCCAGCTCTCGGTCCTGGCTGAGGCTCTGGGCATGCCGGTCGTGTACTTCGACACAGCCGACCGCCTGGCCATGGGCAACGCCCGCAGCGTGAGCAGCGTCGGCGAGCTGCTCGAGGTTGCTGATGTCGTCTCGATCCACGTGGACGGGCGTGTCGGAAACGCAGGACTGTTCGGGTCGGAGCAGTTCGCCGCGATGCGGCCAGGCTCGGTCTTTCTCAACCTCTCACGGGGCTTCGTCGTCGATCAGGAGGCACTGGGTGCTCAAATCCGCAGTGGCCATCTCGCCGGCGCAGCCATCGACGTGTTCCCGATCGAGCCCAAGTCGCAGGGAGACCCCTTCGAGTCCGAACTGCAAGGCCTGCCCAATGTCATACTCACACCGCACGTAGGTGGCTCTACCCAAGAGGCGCAGGAGGATATCGGCCATTTCGTCTCGGACAAGCTGCGCGACTACGTCGCCACAGGGAGCTCTTCGCTCAGTGTCAACCTGCCCCAGACCCGCCTCCAAGGAGGTGCAGGCTCGCACCGTCTCGCGCATCTTCACATGAACACTCCCGGCGTGCTTGCCAAGGTCGACAGTGTGCTTGCCGAGCACAATGTCAACATCGAAGGCCAGTCGCTGGCTACCCGCGACAAGTTGGGCTACCTCCTCACCGACGTCGGCACCGACTACGGCCCAGACGTGGTGCAGGCCCTCAAAGCCATGCCGGAAACCGTTCGCCTGCGCGTGCTGTCGTAAGGCTCGATGCAAACCCCCGCGATGGAATTGGGGTGCGCCCAGGGACCACTGGTTGCCACCGCCGTCGCGACCATCTTCGATGGCAACCGCACCCGGCTCGTCAAACCACACTTGACCCCTTCAGCCCCAGGCTGTCGTTGATGTTCTTGAAGTGGTCTGCGTCGATGAACAGCACCCCTTAGGGAGGTGACCCCCCTCGGCCACCGCCCGCATCAGGGTCTGCAGGTTCAGCTCCCCGAGGCGGCGCGGGGGCAGACCGGTCACGGGATCAAGCCAGTCGTCGGTGTCGAGTGGTCGCTGGACCGCATAAGGGTTGGATGTCCGGGGTGGAAGGCCTCGACAGAGCCCACTATCGCCCCTGCCCGGTTCCGCAGGGCCGAACCACGCACAGTGACCGGAACACGATGGCCATCCTTGTGGTGCAGGTAGACCAGCGCCTCACGTGGCTTGCCGTCCGTCATCACCGCCGCAAGCGGGCAACCATGCAAACAAAGTAGGCGACCCGTGTCATCGATGTGACACAACATCCCCTCCGAGCAGCTGTCGCCCAGCACCTCTTCGGCGATGAACCCAGTGATGCGCTCGGCGCCGCCGTTCCAGTATGTGATGCGCCTGTCCCGGGTGACGAAGTACACACCATCGGAGATCTGATCGAGCAGGTCCTGGTAGAACTCCTTCTCCACGTGGACCTCCGCGGTCAATCAGGGGCTGGCCATACCTCCCCTTAACTAGGTCTTATGGGCGTCTGCCAGCCTCAGTGATGCGAACCCCAATCTTTGCGGACCTTTTGCCTGGGCAGCCAAAGCAGGACCGGACCGGTCAATGGCGGAGAGGATGGCACCGCCGCACTCGCGGCCCTTTGGTCTCACGGCTACGACATCTCCGCGCAGTGCAACGGGAGCCAGCCCGCGCTTGCGCGGGCTGGCTCCTCAGCTGATGGCGAGTTCAATCGGTTGTCGCAATACCGTTCTGAGCTGTCCCGCGAGCCACTGCCTGCAGGACAGCAGCCATAAGGAGCCTCTGCGGCCTTCAAGAGAACGCTCATGGTTGACGATGGGCATTCGCGGTCGCAGGCGGCCGGCCCTCAGGCAGGCGCGGCGAGGTCGACGATCAGCTGGGCGCGCAGCTCGGCGGGCACCGGGACAGCTGCTTGGAACTTCGGGTGCTCCACAGACAGGCTCACCGGTACGGTCAGGTTCGCCAGCGCCTCCCGTTGCTCTTGGGTGATGTCGAAGCGGACGAAGTGCACCGAGTAGGTCTGCTCCTCGTTGGCCTCATCCGGCGGCGGAACGTCGACGGCGGCGATAACGTCATCGCCCACGTGCAGGCGGATGAGGTGCTGAATGCCGGCGACGCCGTCGAGTTCTCCGTGCACCGTGGCCACATCACCGAACTCCAGGAAGAGCGTGGCCGACACCGACCGCGCAGTCGGCAGGAGCCGCCGGTAGGTCTCGATCTCCTCGGCCGCGCCCGATTCGGTGGTGATGTTCTCGGCGTAGACCATCTCCTGCACTTGGTAGTGCAGGGTGTCTTCATTCTCGAACTCCAGCGCAATCAGCTTTCCGAGCTGAACGCGGCGGCTGCGGCGGACCGCGAGCATCGCCTTGCGCACGGCGGGGCGAACAACGGTGTAGCTGTCCCGGTCGAGGGTGATCTGGTCAAGCTCCAGGCTGGACACGGTTTCTCCGATGGTGAGCGTTCTCGATTAATGATGGCACTGGCGCGGGCGGGAAGACTCCCACCCGCGCCAGCACTCACCCGGGGGTGTGAACCCGGGACTCAGCCTTAGCCGCGAATCTTGTCCAGGGCCTTCTGGTAACGGCCGGCGTGGGTGCGCTCTGCACGGGCCAGAGTGGAGAACCAGTCCGCGACCTCGTCGAAGCCCTCTTCGCGCGCCGTCGATGCGAAACCTGGGTACATCGCAGTGAACTCGTATGTCTCACCGACGACAGCCGAGGCAAGGTTCTCCTCGGTCGTGCCCATCGGCTCGTCAGTGGCCGGGTCACCGACACCGACCAGGTACTCCGCGTGTCCAAACGCGTGGCCCGTCTCGGCCTCCGCGGTCTCACGGAACAGCTCGGCGACCTCGGCGATGTTCTCCTTGTCGGCCTGGCGGGCAAAGAACAGGTAGCGACGGTTCGCCATGCTCTCCCCTGCGAAGGCGTCCTTCAGATTGTCATGGGTCTTGGAACCCTTGAGTTCAGTCATTGCGCACTCTCCTTGGCTTTGTCCTGCGCTACGCACCGTGCGCAGCGGCCGTGCAGTTGTACGTCGTATCCGGCAACGGTGAACGACATCTTCTCCGTGAGTTCGGCAAGGGCGTCGGCATCAAGGCGGACGTGGGTGTCCTGAACCTGTCCGCACCCGGTGCACACGAGGTGATCGTGGCGGTGGATATTTTGGTCATAACGCAGTGCCTGACCCTCATCGAGGCGCAGTTCGGCCACCTGCCCGGACTCGACAAGCAGGGCGAGGGTCCGATAGACCGTCGCCGCCCCAACGCCCTCGACCCGTTCGCGCACGCGGTCAAGGACCTGGCCCGCCGTCGGGTGGTCATCCGATTCGGCGACCACGTCCAGTACTGCCCTGCGTTGTGGGGTCAGCCGGAGCTCGGGCGCGCTCACGCCTCCGCCGTGATCTCCTCCCACCACTGGCAGTACCAGTCCTGCCCCACGAGAACGCGAAGCTTGGGATGCCAGCAGTAGGAGATCGCTTCGTCGACGTCGAGGTAGTACAGGCAGTTCTTGCACTGCTCGTCGCCGTGTGGGTGACCCTTGAGCACGGCGTCCTCGCTCAGGATCTGCAGTTCGCGCTGCCGAGTCTCGTCGATTGCGGTCGGCTCGGGCGCTGTCATTCCGGTGTCCGTCATCGATGCCCTTCGCTGTGATACTAATTCTCAACTGATATATGTTCTCAGCCTAGTCCGCGACCGACGAACCCGACCCGGCGGGGTTTGCGATCAGTGCTGGATAGGTGGGTGGTGCCTTCGAGACATCAGGTCAGCCACGCTCGCCCGCGGCCTGTTCGAGCTGCGCCAGCGGCGAGGGCAGTTGACCCTGTGCGACGACCTTGGGCGGAACAGCACCGCAACGCTCCAGTCGGACCGGTCATGGCCCGGACCGTAGTCTTCAACAGTGCGCGAAAGGGCCAACGTGTTGGTTGTTGGACCCATCGGGCCAGGCCTCTTGACACTGGGATCCCAGGTCGGGCCCCTTGGTCAGCCACGGAGATTGGCGGGGCCGACCGCAGGGCAATAGGCCACGCCATTGCCCATCCACAACACGATGAGGGCCAGCGCCACTCGAGCGAGCACGCCGCGGCCGTCGTCGTCAACCCGCGCCGCCTGGACGCGGACCATACGGCTGATCAGGTCGCCCACCTGCTTGAGCGTGGCGCCGCCGCGCTCCATTTCGGCACCGCAACCGGCTTACGAAGTCTGGCTGGTGGGTTCGGCAGCGCGGCTTAGAGACAGGGCCAAGTGCGTGGCTCGTTCCTTTGGTGACACCGATGTCAAGCTCGCCTCAGCTCCGCGCAGGGGCGTATCCGGCTCGCGTTGTTCACCTGAGGTTCAGACACACGATGCCGGGAAGCGATTGCGACCCCATGGCCGGTCAGTAGAACTGACCTCGA
>PMJN01000511.1 GCA_003157445.1 Micrococcales bacterium | reverse complement strand
GATCAACAACGTGCTGGCGTTCCCGGGACTGTTCCGGGGGGCGTTTGACTCCGGTGCCGCCCAGATCACCGAGGCGATGAAGCTGGCCGCGGCGCGGGCGATCGCCTCGCTGGTGGCCGAGCCCACCGCTTTGGAGATCGTGCCGAGCGTCTTCGACCAGCGCGTGGCCCCTACTGTTGCAGCCGCGGTGGCCGCGCTGAGCTGATCAGTGCCTGGGCGAGCTGAACGCCGGAGCGCCGTTGGTGCAGACCGCCATCACCTGAGTCCTTTGCTGGTCTTCATCCCCGCCGCTGGTGAAGGTCACTGAGATCTGCCCCGGCTGGGAGGTGTCGACCGTCACGCGCCACTGGTTGTCGGGCTGGGCGACGCGAAGGGCGATCGCGTCGCCGGTGCAGCGCACCGAGATCAGTCCGCCGTTGACGCTGATGGTCTTGTCCTGGGCGGTGGGCTGTGCCGGCGGCGAAGGTTGCGCCGGTGGGGCCGGCCTGGGGGTGCCGGTCTGTGTCGGGGGTGCCACCGCAGTCGGTGGTGCCACCGGCACCAGGACCGGCGGGTGCAGGTGCGTGGGCGAAGGATCGGCGTCTGTCGTGGTTTTCGTGGTTGCTGTGAGCTTGGGTTTCGCGCGGGTCTTTGCCGGCGCAGCCCCCTGAGTCGGGGTGATCAGGGGCGCGGGAGCCAGGGTGCTGACACTGGCGTTGGTGAGGTCGCGTCCGGCCCGGTCGATGGCGAACCACGCGGTCGCGGACACACCGGCGACCGCGACAAACCAGATTGCCGCCATGGCGATCGTTGAGCGTGGGATCACTACCATGTTGACACTGTGTCACCTTGGCGATGAGCAGGCACAACGCAAGGGGCAGGCCAAACACGGCGTAGCGTTCTCCTGTGGCAACAATCTTGTTGATAGAAGACGACGGCAGTATCAGGTCTGCCATTACCCGGGCCCTGACTGACCTCGGCCACGTCGTCGCCACCAGCAACACTGGCATGTCCGGGTTGGAATCTGCTGTTGACAACCCACCCGATGTGGTGCTGCTGGACCTGGGCCTTCCCGATATCGAGGGACTGCAGGTGCTGGCGATGCTGCGGGCTGTCAGCGAGGTGCCGGTCATCGTCATCACCGCGCGCGACGACGACGCAGACATGGTTAAGGCCCTGGACGGTGGAGCCGACGACTACGTCATCAAGCCGTTCGGGATCGAACAGCTCGAAGCCCGGCTGCGCGCAATTCTTCGTCGCAGCGGCTCCACGGTCGCCGAAGGCCCGCTGGTCGTGGGTGGTCATCGCGATTGACGCGCTGACCCGACAGGTCAGTCTCGACGACCTGCCCATTGACCTGTCGCGCAAGGAGTTCGACCTCCTGCTGGCCCTGGCTCAGCGGGCCGGGGAGGTGGTCACCAAACGTGAGCTGCTGGCTGACGTGTGGCGACAGACCTACGGGGGAGGCGACCGGACCGTCGATGTGCATCTGTCCTGGTTGCGGCGCAAGCTCGGCGAGACGGCGGCGGCTCCGCGCTACCTGCACAGCGTGCGCGGTGTGGGAGTGCGGCTCGCGGCCCCGGACAGTGAGCTGGGCGTTCATTGATGCGCCGCAGGATTACGATGCGCCGCCAGATTACGATGCGCCGCAAGATCGCGTTGCTGGTGGCGGCGACGACGTCGGCGGTGATCATCGCCTTCTTGATACCGCTGGGACTGCTGGTGCGCACCCTGGCCGAGGACCGTGCCATCGCCGGCGCCAGCCAGGAGGCTCAAGGGGTCGCCACCCTTGTGGCCGGGGTGCACGACCAGGGCCAGCTGACGACCCTGGTGGATCTGGTCGGCGCGCGGTCGACGCGGGCGACGTCGGTGCTGATGCCCGACGGGAAGCTGATCGGCACGGCGCCCGCAGAGTCGGCGGTCTCCAACGCCGATGCCATCTCTCGCGCACGCTCGGGCGAGGCGTTCATCCTGATGGGGGACCAGAGCGCACAGGTCGTGGTGCCAGTTGTGACCGAACAAGGCACGGTCGTCGTGCGGACCGCCATCGCGCGCAGCAGCCTGGCCACGGGGGTCAGAACCGCATGGCTGACGTTCGCCGGCCTGGGCGCGCTGCTGATGGTTCTTGCGGTGGTGGCTGCCGATCTGCTGGGCCGTCGGGTCAGCGCCCCGGTCTCGGAGCTCGCAGCGGTAGCCCACCGGCTCCGTGAGGGCGAGCTGGACTCCCGAGCAGTGCCACGCGGTCCCGTCGAGACGGTGGAGCTGGGCACCGCACTGAACCGGCTGGGCGAGCGGATCGGTCAGCTGCTGACGGCCGAGCGCGAGGCAGTGGCTGACCTCTCCCATCGGCTGCGCACCCCGGTTACCGCGTTGCGCCTGGACGCGGAGGCCGTCACCGAACCGGAGATCGCAGATCGTCTGCGTGTTCATATCGCCAACCTCGAGCGCACGGTAGATGCCGTCGTCAAGGATGCCAGGCGTCCGGTCCGCAGCACGGTGGGGGCTTCCTGTGATGCCACCAGCGTGGTGCGAGATCGGGTCTCCTTCTGGTCTGCGCTGGCTGCTGACCAGGAGCGCAACCTCACGGTCTTCCTCCCACCGGTGGTCACACGGGTGGCCATGGATGTGGCCGACCTTGTCGATGTCCTTGATGCGCTGGTCGACAACGTCTTTGCGCACACTCCCGACGGGACTGACTTTGCCGTGTCTTTGACGCGCAGCGATGTGCGGCTGGTGCGACTGGAGGTCTCCGATGCCGGCCCTGGTGCGGCGGGCGCCGATGTCGCGTTGCGCGGCCACAGCACCGCCAACTCCAGTGGTCTGGGTCTGGACATTGTTCGTCGGGCAGCGATCGCGGCCGGCGGAGAGCTGATGATCGCCAGCAGCTCCTCCGGCGGCATGCTCGCGGTGGTTACCTTGGCCATGCCTGAACGCTGACCCTCCTGAGATCGGGATATGTCAGCCGCGGCCGGCGTTTGCCGGCTCGGCGCCGTCATCGTCGTGCTTGGCAGGGCCGGGGCCGGCCCGCACGACCGGACTTGCCACGACAACGGGGCCGGGCACGAGGATGACGTGCGCGACGTGGACGATGCAGACCCCGTCGGGCAGCGTCTGGGCCGGCGCGCAGGCAGCGGGGCGGGCCCGGGCTTGCGGTCAGGGCGAGGTTGGCTGGTTTGAACCCCGCCTGCGCCGCCGCGATGGCCGACGCTGAGACGACGCCGTGGACGGCGTTGGCGGCAACCAGGGGCGATGATGGCACCGCACAGGACGCAGGTGCGGGGTCGAATGCGGTACATGGCCTGCCCTTGAGTCACTGACGGGGGTGCAAGGTGTGCTCTTGTCCTCATCGTCATCGCGCGCCGGTTATGGGTACCTCGCGAGAACCTCAAATATGGGTTAAGACGTGCATGGGCCACGGTCCCGGTCGAGACAAGAATCGAACCAGGCTCGTGGCCCACGGTGGCCAGCGGCCTACCTAGAGCGTGCGCGTCAGGATGCCGCGGACGGGGCAGGAACAGCGATCTCCTTGGGGATGGAAGTCGGCCTCGGGGTGGGAACCGGTGCCTTGGTGGGAACCGTTGCCGGGATGACAACCGGTGCCTTGGTGGGAACCGTTGACGGGATGACAACAGGTGCGCTCACCTTGGGCACAACCGAGCCCTCGGTCGCCTTGGCCTCGGCGACGGTCTTCTGCTCGGCCTTCTCGCCGGCTTCCTTCAGGGTGTTGCTCGAGTTGGCGCCGGGGGCCTTGGCCAACTCCGCCTTCTCGGCGGCCGAAGCCGTCTTGACCACGGTCTTGGTGATGTGGACGACGCAGACGCCCTTCTCAAGCTTCGCGCCCGTGGTGCAGTTTGCGAGGTGGGCAGCATTGGTCACCGGGGCCTTGGGTGCCGTGAACGCTGTGTGCGAGGCCGGCTCAGCTGAGGATGAGACCGCGCCATAGACGGTGGCTCCAGCGATGAGACCAAGGGCAGCGCCGCTGACGACCATGGCTCGCGGGGACAGACGTCGCATGGTGGTTCGTGAAATACGGATCATGCTGTGAGCTCCTGACTACGTACGTAAGGTTCCCGAGAATGGGAACCCGCGCTCATAGTCATGGCCCGGGCCTTATGGGCACCTCGCGAGAACCTCAAATCGCCCTCAAGGTTGCAAACCGCTATCTGCGTGTACTGAACCGGCCAGGTTGGTTAAGCCGCTGATGGGCGGCGGTGGCGCCTGGGGTGGTGATGAGGGTCTTGGTGACGTGGACGACGCAGTCACCCTTGACCAAAGTGGCGCCCTTTGCACAAGCCGGGTGGCTGGCAGTGGCGGTGGCCGCCGGCGCCTTGTACGCAGCCGGTGGCGCTGTCTTGGCCTCGGCCGCTGAGGAGACTGCACCGTCCACAGCGATTCCCGCCAATGGGCCCAGCGCCGTGCCTGTGATGAGTGTGGCGCAAGGTGACAGACGGCCCATGGTGGTGCGCGACAGACCGAACAAGGTGGATTCCTGACGACATGAGGACCGTTCCAGTAGGAGACAACCGTCCTCATTGTCAGTGCCCCAGTCCTATGCGCGCCTAGCGGGAACCTCAAATCGAGGTTAAGAGGCCTTTGGTGGCCAGCTCTGGCGGCTACTCTTTTTCTTGGCCCTTCTGGCGTTTTGAGCGTTTCTTAACGTCGACCTGAGGCCTCCTTGCAGTCAGGGGCAGCACTCTGGCAATTCTCGACCTATTGGAGGACACCAGATGCCCAGCCCTACCGAGTCTCGCGACTTGACCCTGAAATCGCTGTCAGTGCTGACCGGTGGCCTCACAGCCGCTGCTCTGGTCGCAGCCGGTTGGACAACAGGCCTCGCGGATCAGAACACGGCGCATATGACCAACCTGAAGGCAAAGGCCAAGGCTGCCGCCTACTCTGCCAGTTCCGCGCTCCCAACCGTGGCGCCCACGTTGACCCCCCGGCCCACTCGCACGGAGACCACCACCGTCACAGTGCNNGCTGCTGCTCCGGCGCCCGTAGCTGCGGCGCCTGCCGCCGTGGCTCCTGCTCCGTCGGCGGCCTCTTGATGGCCACGCTCGAAGCCGCAGCCACCGTGTGCAACGGAACTGCGACGTGGCGAGCCCTCGGCACCTATGTTCATCTCTCGACCGCGGACGCGAGCGCACTGGAGCCGGCTCGTCAGATCGCGATGGCACTGCTCGATGACGTGGACCGAACCTGCAGCCGTTTCCGCAAGGACTCCGACCTTGTTCGTGCCAACGCTGGGGCAGGGTCCTGGGTCAGCGTCGACCCGATGCTGGTCAAGGCGGTCGGGGCGGCTGTGGAATCAGCGGCACAGACCGACGGGCTGGTTGACCCCACCCTCGGCCACGCGCTGGTCGCGGTCGGTTATGACCGTGACATCTCGTTGGTCCTGGCTGAGACCAGCGACCCTGCCGGCATCTCCGTGCCGGCCCGGGCCGGTGCGTGGCGGGACATCCAGCGGGACCCCGCTGGTGGCCTCCTGGTGCCGCGCGGCTCTGCTCTAGACCTCGGCGCGACGTGCAAGGCGTGGGCGGCCGACCTGATCGTGGCTGCCATCGGCGCCCAGTTCGACTCCACGGTGGTCCTTAGCCTCGGCGGCGACATCGCCGTGGCCGGCCCCAACGGCTGGCCGGTTGCCATCACCGAGACCATTGATGACCCCGCAGGCGCCGAGATCGTGCACCTGCCCTATGGCGGGCTGGCCACCTCCAGCACTGCCGCCAGACGGTGGGTCCGCGACGGCGTCACCCGCCACCACGTGATCGACCCCCGAACCGGTGAGCCGACCAGCGGACGGTGGCGCACCGTGACGGCAACCGGCGCGACGTGCCTGGCAGCTAACACCGCCACCACTGCGGCGATCGTCCTGGGCGATCGTGCAATCAGCTGGCTGCGCGAGCGTGACATCCCGGCCCGGCTCGTCAACACCTCTGGACGGATTGTTCGCACGCAGCGGTGGCCGGAGCCGGAGGCAACCTCATGATCGCGAGCTTCATCGCCGGTTACACCAAGGCGCCCCCCAGCTTCATGAACGGCCCCGAGCTCTGGTTCATGAACCGGGGGACCGGTTTCGTGCTGCTCGTGCTGCTGACCCTGTCGGTCATGCTTGGCGTTCTGTCCACCGCCCGGGTAAGCACCCGGTACTGGCCGAGGATGTTGTCCCAGGGTCTGCACCGCAACGTCTCGCTGCTGGCCGTGGCTTTCCTGCTCGCACACGTCGGCACCGCGGTGG
>PMJN01000479.1 GCA_003157445.1 Micrococcales bacterium | reverse complement strand
CTCGGCGTCAGCCTTGATGGCCTCTTCGACCTGAATCTTGTGCGCCTCCCACCGGTCATGGGCCTGGGCGTACTGCTTCTCCCACTTCTCGCGCTGCTCTTCGTGACCGCCGACCCATTCGTTGGTCTCGGGGTCGAAGCCCTCGGGGTACTTGTAGTTGCCGGCCTCGTCGTACTCGGCAGCCATGCCGTACATCGTCGGGTCGAACTCGGCGACCGCGCCGCTGGGGTCATTGGCCTGTTTGAGCGAGAGCGAGATGCGGCGACGCTCGAGGTCGATGTCGATGACCTTGACGAAGATGTCGTCTCCGACGTTGACGACCTGCTCGGGCAGCTCCACGTGGCGCTCGGCCAGCTCGGAGATGTGAACCAGGCCCTCGATGCCATCATCCACGCGGACGAACGCACCGAACGGAACCAGCTTGGTGACCTTGCCCGGGACGACCTGGCCGATCGCGTGAGTGCGCGCGAAGTGCTGCCACGGGTCTTCCTGGGTGGCCTTCAAGGACAGCGAGACGCGCTCGCGGTCCATGTCGACATCGAGCACCTCGACTGTGACCTCTTGGCCGACCTCGACAACCTCGGACGGGTGGTCGATGTGCTTCCAGGACAGCTCGGAGACGTGGACCAGACCGTCGACGCCACCAAGGTCAACGAACGCACCGAAGTTGACGATGCTGCTGACGACCCCGGATCGGACCTGACCCTTCTGGAGCTCCTTGAGGAACGTGGTACGAACCTCGGACTGGGTCTGCTCCAGCCAGGCGCGACGGGACAGGACCACGTTGTTGCGGTTCTTGTCCAGCTCGATGATCTTGGCCTCGATCTCCTTGCCGACGTACGGCTGGAGGTCGCGGACTCGGCGCATCTCGACCAGCGAGGCAGGCAAGAAGCCGCGCAGGCCGATGTCGAGGATGAGGCCACCCTTAACAACCTCGATGACGGTTCCGGTGACGACACCGTCCTCTTCCTTGATCTTCTCAATGGTGCCCCAGGCGCGCTCGGACTGCGCGCGCTTCTTGGACAGGATCAGGCGGCCTTCCTTGTCCTCCTTCTGAAGGACGAGGGCCTCGACTGCATCACCCACGGAAACGACCTCAGAGGGGTCGACGTCGTGTTTGATGGAGAGTTCGCGAGAGGGGATGACACCCTCGGTCTTGTAACCGATGTCGAGCAGGACCTCGTCACGGTCGACCTTGACGATGATTCCTTCGACGATATCGCCGTCGCTGAAGTGCTTGATCGTCGCGTCGATTGCGGCGAGAAGCTCTTCCTCAGATCCGATGTCGTTGATCGCGACCTGGGGGCTGGCCTTCACGGCCGGGCTGGCTGTCATGTAGTTGGGACTCCGATTGGGGACATATTGGCTAAAGGCTCACGACACGAGATGCCGAGCGCCCAAGGTGGACGGTGCAGGTGAAAAGGTGTATTTCTGAGGCGCTTGCTGACACGCTTCTGCGAGCGACCGATCTCGGTCACCTCAGGAGTTTGGTATCAGACCTGCAAACCTTACCGATGACCACTCACTCTGGTCAACGCCGGGGCCTCAGGCAGGATGATGGATGTGAACCACACGGACAATGAAGATGACCCAAACAACAGCCAGGACAGCGACCAATCTGTCGCGGCTCGGCGCGAAGTCGATTCGCGCGAGACGGCCCGGGCCAACCGGACCTGGTGGGACAGCGAGGCAGCCAGCTACTACGGCGAGCACGGATCCTTCCTCGGCGACGACGATTTCGTCTGGGGGCCCGAAGGCTTGCGCGAGGCAGACGCCGCTCTCCTGGGCGAGGTCAGAGGCAAGGACCTGCTAGAGATTGGCGCCGGAGCGGCTCAGTGCAGCCGATATGCGGCACGACACCATGCCCGCGTGGTCGCAACCGACATCTCCGGCGGCATGCTGGCCCAAGGGGCCGACCTCAATCGAGCCTTCACCGCGGCGACCGGGTTGACCGTGCCGCTGGTGCAGTGCGATGCGACCAGCCTCCCGTTCGCAGACTCCAGCTTCGATACGGTCTTCACGGCATACGGCGCGGTGCCGTTCGTCGCGGACTCGGCCGCGCTGATGGCCCAGGCGGCCCGGGTGCTTCGCCCCGGCGGCAGGTTCGTCTTCTCCACCACTCACCCGATGCGGTGGGCATTGCCCGATGATCCCGGCTATCCGGGTTTGACGGTGAGCAACTCATACTTCGACCGGACTCCGTATGTCGAGCAGGAGTCAGGCGCCGCGACCTATGTCGAACATCACCGCACCCTTGGCGATCGCGTACGCGAACTCACGGCCGCCGGACTCTGCCTCGTCGATTTGGTCGAGCCGGAGTGGCCACCGCAGAACCACCAGGTCTGGGGCGGGTGGAGTCCCCTGCGCGGCGCCCTCATTCCGGGAACCGCGATATTCGTGTGCGAAAACCGGGTGAGCTGACATATCCCGACGCCATAGCTGCCCAGGTCAGAGGCGACGTTAGGGCCACGGTGCCCGACCCGCCGACCAGGAGTGCGACAGGGGCCTTCACTGGGCACCGGCGGCAACCGGAGCATCAGTGCACGGCGTCGTGCCAGGACCCGCCGACCCCGACGCTGACCTCTAGCGGGACGTCCATCTCGACGGCGGCACCCATCTGCTTGCGGACCAGCGCCTCGACGGGTTCGCGCTCGCCCGGTGCGATCTCCAGAACGAGCTCGTCGTGCACCTGGAGCAGAACCCGCGACGCGGCATCTGACTCGCGCAGGGCCGCATCGACGCGAAGCATTGCGAGCTTGATGATGTCGGCCGCCGAACCCTGGATCGGAGCGTTCAACGCCATCCGTTCAGCCGCCTCGCGTCGCTGGCGGTTGTCAGAGGTCAGATCCGGCAGGTAGCGCCTTCGGCCCAGCATCGTCTCGGTATACCCGGTCCCCCTTGCCTGGGCGACGATGTCCTGCAGATAGTCGCGAACGCCGCCGAACCGGGTGAAGTACTCCTCCATCAGGGTCGCGGCCTCGCTGGTCGGGATGAGGAGCTGCTTGGACAGCCCGAATGCAGACAGTCCGTATGCCAGACCATAGGACATCGCTTTGATCTTGGAACGCATAGCCGCGGTCACCTCTTGCGGCGGGACTCCGAACACTCGCGATCCCACGAAGCGGTGCAGGTCCTCCCCAGACCGGAAAGCCTGGATCAGCCCCTCGTCGCCGGACAGATGCGCCATGATCCGCATTTCGATCTGGCTGTAGTCGGCAGACATCAGCGACTCGAACCCTTGTCCCACCACAAAGACCTCGCGAATGCGACGTCCCTCCTCGGTGCGGATCGGTATGTTCTGCAGGTTCGGGTCCGTCGATGACAGGCGCCCGGTAGCGGCGATCGTCTGTTGGTAGGTCGTGTGAATGCGGCCGTCGTCGGCCACCGACTTCAGTAGTCCCTCGATGGTCTGCCGCAGCCGTGAAGCGTCCCGGTGACGCAGGAGCGCCTCGAGGAAGGGGTGCTCTGTCTTGCTGTAAAGATCGGTGAGGGCGTCGGCGTCGGTCGTGTAGCCGGTCTTGGTCTTCTTGGTCTTGGGCATACCGAGGGTGTCAAAAAGCACGACCTGTAGCTGTTTGGGTGAGCCGAGGTTGATCTGCTCGCCCCCGATCGCGTTGTACGCGTCTCCCTGAGCCTCGCGTACCTTCTCCGCAAAGTGAGCCTCCAGCGCCTCCATGGCCGGTACGTCCACGGCAATCCCGACCCGTTCCATGGACGCAAGCACCTCGACCAGCGGCAGCTCGATCTGCGCCAGCAGAGCTGCACCCCCGGTCTGCTCGAGCTCGATGTCCAGGGACGTGGCCAGGTCAAGGATCGCCCGAGCCCGCACCATGGCGGTCTGCGCCTCAGCCTCGCCGTCAGCGCTGAAGTCCAGCAGGCCCTGCCCGCCAGACTCGGTGTCGTTGCGCAGCTCACGGGAAAGGTGACGCAGCACCAAATCGGCCAGGTCATACGACCGCTGGTCCGGCCGGACCAGGTAAGCAGACAGCGCCGTGTCGCTAGTCAGCCCGGCTAATGACAGGCCCCGCGCAGCCAGTGCCTGCATCGGCCCCTTGGCGTCATGCAGCGCCTTGGTCCGCGCGGCGTCGCCCAGCCAGCTGGCTACAGCACCCTCCGCCGCGGGGTCAAGGTTGACAAGATCAATGAAAGCGGCAAGGCCGGTCCCGGTTGCGATGGCCAGCGCCCTTGCGTCACCGGTACCGCGCGCCCAGGTGCCGTCAACATGGACTCCGACTCGCGACCCCGGTGCTGTGTGCTCACTCAACCAGGCCGGCACCTGCTCAGATGACAGCACTGAACCCTGCAGGTCAAAGCCGGACTCTGCCTCCACCTCAACGGCCTTTAGGGTAGCGAAGAGGCGGTCCCGAAGAACCCGGAACTCCAGGCCGTCAAAGACCTTGTGCACCTCCTCGCGGTCCCACGACTGGCGCTTGAGATCGTCCACCGTGACATCCATGGCCACGTCGTGGACCAGTTGGTTCAGC
>PMJN01000535.1 GCA_003157445.1 Micrococcales bacterium | reverse complement strand
TGCCGGTGGTCTCGCCGCGCTCGGCGAGGTGCAGCTGCGCACCGATGCCAACACGTTCGAGAACGACCTGGTGGGCAGGGCGCCGCAGGGGTTCGTGGTCCTGCCGGCTGGTACACCCATGGTCGTTGTCGCCTCCGGGGGCGTGGGCCTGGACAGCGACCGTGCTGTTCACCTGTTCGACACCTCGCCACAAGCCCTCGCCCTGATGGCGATTAATGAGCCGCAAAGTACGACGCGCAACCTTGAGTTTGCCCTGCGGCCCACCCGCATCACCACCGGGCTTCTGATCTCGTTGGAGGGCCGACACGGCGCTACCTACCAGCGTGCGTTGCACCTCGGCGTCTTTGCCAACGGAAGCCTGTGGCGGTGGACGGGTTCGGCCTGGGTCAACCTGACTGGCGCTGGGCTGATCAAGAACGGCGCATGGGCGGGGATCCACATTAGCGCCAACAACTCCGTAGCCTCGATCTACGTCAACGGCAGGATGTTTTCACGGGTCCCGACGGCCGCCGGGACGACGTCCCTGACCGGCGTCCAAATATCCTCCGGTGGCACCGCCTCGGTGGGCGACGACGCGTTTATCGACAATTTCCGGGCCAGCTGACCTCGCTGTTGCCGACCTTCGGTGGCAGAAGCGGCCCCAAGGACCGCAGTTGGGTGCCGGTTGCCAGCCGTTCACCGCATCACAGTGACGGTTGGACGCATCAGGGGCTGGGTGGTGTGGCCTGAAGGCGCGCGCTGGGCGATGATTCAGCCATGACGGACGGCAACTACGCACTAGCCCATCGGCGCAGCATCGAGGATCCGGAAGGCTTCTGGGGAGAGGCGGCGCGCGGGATCGACTGGATCACTCAGCCCCGTCGGGTGCTGGACGACTCCCGGCCCCCGTTCTACCGGTGGTTCTCAGGCGGTCAGCTCAACACCTGTTACAACGCGCTGGACCGACACGTGATCGCCGGCCGAGGCGATCAGCCGGCGCTGTATTACGACAGTCCGGTCACCGGCACGTCGCGCACCCTGACCTACGCCCAGCTGCTGGACCAGGTGTCCCGGTTCGGCGGGGCGCTGCGGGCGCTCGGGGTGGACAAGGGTGATCGGGTGGTCATCTACATGCCGATGGTGCCTGAGGCCGTCGTGGCGATGCTGGCCTGCGCCAGGATCGGGGCGGTGCACTCGGTGGTGTTTGGCGGTTTCGCGGCAGGCGAGCTGGCGGCCCGGATCGAGGACGCCGAGCCGAAGGTGGTGGTCATCGCCTCGTGCGGGATCGAGACCTCGAGGGTGGTGCAGTACAAGCCGCTGCTGGATGCTGCTATCGAGCGATCGGCGCACAAGCCCGACTACTGCGTGGTCCTGCAGCGAGAGCAGGCTCTGGCGTCGATGGGGGCGCGCGATCTCGACTGGGACGCCCTGATGGACCCGAAACAGATGACGGTCTCTGAGTGCGTGACCCTTGAGGCCACTGATCCGCTCTACATCCTCTACACCTCCGGGACCACCGGTCGACCCAAGGGCATCGTGCGCGACAACGGCGGCCATGCCGTGGCGCTGCACTGGTCGATGAGCAACGTGTACGACCTGCAGCCCGGTGAGGTCTTCTGGGCTGCCAGTGACGTTGGCTGGGTAGTCGGCCATTCCTACATCGTGTACGCGCCCTTGCTGGCAGGGTGCACGACGGTGCTCTATGAGGGCAAACCGGTGGGCACCCCCGACGCCGGGGCGTTGTGGAGGGTGGCTGCGCAGTATGGGGTTGCTGCCCTGTTCACTGCTCCGACAGCGATCCGTGCGGTCAAGAAGGAGGACCCGGACGGCAAGCTGATTGCCGACTACGATCTTTCCAAGATGCGCACGCTGTTCTTGGCCGGGGAGCGCCTCGACCCAGACACCTACTTCTGGGCAACCGAGCACCTCGGGATGCCTGTGGTCGACCACTGGTGGCAGACCNNCGTGCGGGTCCTGGACGAGCACGGGCAGCCGGTGGAGCCTGGGGTCGAAGGGGCTATCTGCATCAAGCTCCCGATGCCGCCCGGCACGTTGCCCACGTTGTGGCGTGACGACGACCGCTACGTATCGGGGTACCTGGCCGCGCACAAGGGCTTCTACCTGACAGGGGACGGCGGTTACTTGGATGAAGACGGGTACCTCTACGTCATGGGTCGTACCGACGACGTGCTGAATGTGGCTGGACATCGCCTTTCCACCGGGTCGCTTGAGGCGGCACTGGCAGGTCACCCCTCTGTTGCCGAGTGCGCTGTTATCGGGGTGGCCGACCAGCTCAAGGGGCAGGTACCCAGGGCGCTGGTGGTCCTGAAGGCCGGCGTGGACGTGTCCGGGCCGGTTGCCGTCCAGGCTCTGAAAGCCGAGCTGGTCCAGCGGGTCCGCGACGAGGTTGGGGCCGTCGCCTCGTTGCATCTGGTCGACATCGTCGTGGCGTTACCCAAGACCCGCTCGGGCAAGATGCTACGCAAGACCATGCGCCAGATCGCCGATGGTGGCTCTCCGACTGTTCCGAGCACGATCGAGGATGTGTCAGTGCTGGAGGCACTGCGGCCCGTCCTCATAGGAGAGCCGGTGCACGATACGATTTGAGGTGGGCTCAGCTCATGAGACTGGTGAACACGATGATGTTGTCCACATAATGGCCGGTAGCTGAGTCGAATGGCCCGCCACAGGTGACCAGACGCAGGCCCGCATAGCCGATGGGCCCGTAGACCACGTTCGTGGGGAACTGGGCCTTGGGGACTGTCAGCACCCGAGTCACCTTGAACTGCGGTGTCGAGCCATCTTGGCGGGTGACTGTCACCGTGTCTCCGGGCTTGAGCGTGTGCAGTTGCTGGAACACGCCCGGCCCGTTGTAGTCCACGTGTCCCGAGATGATCGAGGGACCGATCTCTCCGGGTGTGGGGCTGAATGTGTACCAGCCCGCGGGAAAGGCTCCGGGAGGAACCGACATGGTCCCGTCGGGGTCAAGGCCCAACTTCATCAGCGAGGTGTCCACACCGATCACCGGGATCTGCAGGCGCACGGGCTCGGACTTGCTGAGGTGTGGGGTGAACACAGTCGGAGCTGCCTCCGGCTGTGTCGAGGTCGAGGAGCAGGATGTGAGCAGGGCCACGCATGCCGTGGCCACGATAAGTCGGCGTAGGGCCTTCATCGCTGTCCCCTGACCGTGGACCCGTCACCGGTCTTGATGCCACCTGTGGGCACCTTCGAGACCCCGACCGGAGGCATCAGAACGACCACGGGAGGCAGCGTCGATGTCTTCGTGCCGGTTGACATGGTCGTCGTGCTGGAGGTGGTGGAGCTCTTCGTAGTGCTGGCGGTGGTGGGAGCTGATGTCGTGTGATCCGAAGTCGGATTCGGTGTGGCCGTGGCAGTGGTCAGTGTTGTTTGCGGTGGCAGACTGGTCGGGACATTCAAGGTGGGGTTAAGGGTTTTGATTATCTGCGGACCCTTCAACGAGGCAAGGGCTAGTGGCTGGTCAGGGCTGCCAACGCTGCGCCCAGCAGCGCCGGACGGCCGGTCAGCTGTTCTTCATGGTCGGCAAGGGTGGCGAGCTGGAGTCCGGCGTTGACGCCGAGCCACCGTAAGGGCTCCGGTTCCCAGCGTCGAGAATGGTGCTGGACCCACGGCAGGTGAGTCAGAGCCGTGTCGCGACCTGTGACCAGGTCTGCCAGCGTGCGCCCGGCCAGGTTGCTCAGAGCCACCCCGTCGCCGACGTAGCCACCGGCATAGCCAGCCCCTGTTGACCGGTCGTATCCGACTGCGGGGTGCCAGTCACGGGCGATGCCTAGCGGTCCGCCCCAGGCATGGGTGAACTCGACCCCTTCAGTGGCTGGGAGGAGCTGGGTCAGACTGCGACGCAGCGTGGTGAAGACCTTTTCGTCCGAATCGAACCCGGCCTTGATACCGGAGCCGAAATGATAAGGCGCTCCCCGACCGCCGAAGACGATCCGGTCGTCCATCGAGCGCTGGCCGTACACGATCACGTGCCGATGCTCACTGAACGTCTCGGCATCGGCCAATCCGATCTGGTCCCAGGTCGACTGCGGCAGGGGTGCGGTGGCCACGACCAATGAGTAGACCGGCGCCACGGTGCGCCGGTGCTCGGGCAGCAGTGCGGTCCAAGCCTCGGTGGCCCGGATGATGTGGCGGGCCCGCACGATGCTGCCCTGCTCTGTCCGAACGGTTCGCTGGCCTAGGGCTGCCACCCGGGTGTGCTCGTGGATTCGGGCGCCCCTGCCTTCGACAGCATCGGCAAGCCCCAGGGCGAGGCGAAACGGATGGATCCGGGCACAGTTCGCGTTGAAAGTGGCACCGCACAATCCCTTGACGGCAATTCGATCAGCAGCGGCCGAGGGGTCCAGCCAGGCCGTCCCCGTGCCCCAGTAGTCGGATTCCTGGGCCTCGGCCCGGGCTCGCGTCGCCTGGGCTCGATTGGTGGCAACGACCAGCGTCCCGCCCTTGTGGAACCCGCAGTTGATGCCTTCTGTGGCAGCGACGGCGCCCACCTCGTCGACACTGTCGCGCAGGGCGGCGTACTGATCCCGGGTCGCGAGCTTCCCGTGCTCACGAGCCAGCACCCGCGCCCCCACGGGATACAGGGCTGAGACCCAGCCGCCGTTGCGTCCGCTAGCGCCGAAGCCGATGTGCTCTGCCTCCAGGATCAGTACGTTCAGCGAAGGGTCTGCCGCCAGCAGGTAGTAGGCAGCCCAGAGCCCGCTGAAGCCGCCACCTACGATGGCGACGTCGACGCTCAGGTCCTGGCCCAGCGGGGCCCGGGTCGCGCGAGCCGGCAGACCGGCCCACCACAGCGAGCCCGAGCCCCCATCGTTCACAGTTGGTAACTCACAGGTGGCTCTCGGCCTCGGTTAGCACCGAGCGCAGGCGCTGCTCGATGTCATCGAACTCCGGCTGGCCGATGATGAGCGGCGGTGCGAGCTGAATCACCGGGTCGCCCCGGTCGTCGGCCCGGCAGTACAGGCCGGCTTCGAACAACGCCTTGGACAAGAACCCGCGCAACAAGCGCTCGCACTCGTCGTCGTCAAAGGTCTCGCGGGTGGTCTTATCCTTGACCAGCTCGATTCCGTAGAAGTAGCCCTCGCCTCGCACATCGCCAACCAGGGGCAGGTCAAGCAGTTTGTCCAGGGTGGCCCGGAACGCGGGAGCGTTGTCCTTCACGTGCTGGTTGAGGCCCTCACGTTCGAAAATGTCCAGGTTGGCCATCGCCACCGCAGCCGAGACCGGGTGACCGCCGAAGGTGTAGCCGTGGGCGAACATCGTGTGGCCATGCCTGAATGGCTCGAACAGCCGGTCGCTGGCGATCATGGCACCGATGGGGGAGTAGCCCGAGGTCATCCCCTTGGCGACGGTGATGATGTCTGGCTGGTAGCCGAAGTCCGTGCTGGCGAACATGCTGCCGATGCGACCGAAGGAGCAGATGACCTCATCGGAGACCAGCAGCACGTCGTACTCGTCGCAGATCTCACGGACCCGCTCGAAGTATCCGGGCGGCGGCGGGAAGCAGCCGCCGGAGTTCTGCACCGGCTCCAGGAAGACGGCCGCTACCGAGTCGGGCCCCTCGAACTCGATGGCTTCGGCGATCCGGTCGGCAGCGTAACGCCCGAATGCCTTGGGGTCCTGGCGAAGGTACTCCGGCGCGCGGTACAAGTTGGTGTTGGGAACCTTGATAGCGCCGGGGACCAGCGGTTCGAACGGTTGTTTCGCGTCCGGGATGCCGGTGATGGACAGGGCGCCTTGAGGCGTGCCGTGGTAGGCGATGTTGCGGCTGATCACTTTGTACTTGCCTGGCTTGCCGGTGAGCTTGAAGTACTGCTTGGCCAGCTTCCAGGCAGACTCGACCGCCTCGCCACCGCCAGTGGTGAAGAAGACCCGGTTGAGGTCGCCGGGTGCATCGGCTGCCAGACGCTCGGCCAGCTCGATGGCGCGCGGGTGGGCGTAGGACCACAGCGGGAAGAAGGCCAGCTCTTTTGCCTGCTTGGCGGCCGCCTCGGCGAGCTCTTCGCGGCCGTGCCCGACCTGGACGGTGAAGAGCCCGGCCAGGGCGTCGAGGTACTTGCGGCCCTGGTCATCCCAGATGTAGGCGCCCTCACCCTTGACGATGATCGGGACCGAACCGCCCGCGCCGCCGGACTCCTTCGGCTCGTAGGTGGACTGGCGGGTGAAGGACATCCACAGGTGATCGCGCGCGGCATCGGCATATGACGCACCGGTCCGGGTGGTGCGGATCGAACGGGCTTCTTCTGTGCTCATCTGCATACTCCTAGGGTGGAAACCCGGTCATTCAGGGCCGGGAGGAAACACTTCCGTCTGTCGGTGGAAGGCTGTGCGTTCAGCTCTGTCAGGGGATAACCAAACCTGTGGTGCTTTTCAGTTGTTGGACTCGCAGTGAACCGCGCCAGGCCCTGGCGCGGCCGCGCGTGCAGCCTTGGCTCTGCCGATGAAGCGCGAACCGCAACATGTTGCCGGTGGGTAGCAGTTTGAATCCTGGTCATTCATGGCCGGGAGGATGTCAACGTGTACCCCAGTTGTAATGCTGTTTATTGAGTTTCAGATAGACGAACGTCTCGGTGGAGACCACGCCCGGAAGCAGGCGGATGTGCCGAGAGACCAGGTCGAGCAGCTCCTCGTCGTCCTCGCAGACGACTTCGATGATCAGATCAAAACTGCCAGCCGTGGTGACCACGTAGGTCACTTCATCCATGTCTGCCAGCCGCTTGGCGACTAACTGTGTATCGCCGTCGGCCTTGATCCCGATCATCGCCTGGCGGGTGAAGCCGAGCTGGAGAGGGTCGGTGACCGCCACGATCTGCATCACGTCGTTCTCGAGCAGCCGTTGCACGCGAACGCGCACGGCGGCGTCGGAGAGCCCCACGCTCTTGGCGATGGTTGCGTAGGACGTGCGACCGTCGGTCTGCAGTTGCTCGATGATCGCCTTGGAGACGTCGTCAAGGCTGTTGTTCAGTGGTTTGCGGTCGACCGGACGGCCCCCGGCGGTGGCGGATCTTCGTGGGCTCACTCTCAAATGGTGTCTGGTTTGCTCAGCCTTTGCAACCCCTACACGACGGAAATCGTTGTTTGAAGGGGCTTCTGGCAACGGATTCAGCACTTATGTTGGCGTTGATCTATCGAAACAGTTTAATGTGTGGCTAGAGTTCGATGCACCCCGAAACCGTCGTCAGGAGTCCGTTGTGAGCGCGAGTCCCCGAATCCTTCGCAACTTCGTCAACGGCCAGTACGTCGAGCCCGACGGCGACGTAACTGCCAACATCATCAGCCCGGTTACCGCCCGGGTGGTTGCCACGGCGCCGGTGTCCTCGGCCGCCGAAGTGGACCGGGCTTATGCCGCCGCGGCCGGCGCCTTCGAGGTCTGGGGTGGGGCCACGCCCAGCCAGCGTCAACAGGCACTGTTGAAGTTCGCCGATGCGGTGGAGCTGCGCGCCGATGAGTTCGTCCACCTAGAGGCGGAGAACACCGGCAAGCCGTTCGCGCTGACGGCCAGCGAGGAGCTGCCGGCGATGGTCGACCAGATCCGGTTCTTCGCGGGTGCCGCCCGGGTCCTTGAGGGGCGCGCCGCGGGGGAGTACATGAGCGGGCATACCTCGTGGATCCGCCGTGAGCCGATCGGCGTGATCGGCCAGGTCACGCCGTGGAACTACCCGATGATGATGGCGATCTGGAAGATCGCGCCCGCGCTGGCCGCCGGAAACACGGTCGTGCTCAAACCCAGTGACACCACGCCGGAGACCACGCTTCTACTGGCCGAGATCGCCTCCGAGTTCCTCCCGGCGGGTGCCCTGAACGTCGTCACAGGGGACCGCGACACCGGACGTGCTGTCGTACAGCACAAGACGGCAGCCATGGTTTCGATCACCGGCTCGGTTCGCGCGGGAATGCAGGTCGCCGAGAGCGCCTCGCATGATGTCAAGCGCGTCCACCTTGAGCTCGGGGGCAAAGCGCCCGTGGTCGTCTTCGATGACGCGGACCTGGAGGCAGCCATTGAGGGAATCGGAGCCGCCGGTTACTTCAACGCAGGTCAGGACTGCACGGCGGCCACCCGCGTTATCGCCGGCCCACGCATCTACGACGACTTCGTTGCAGCCATGGCCCAGTACGCCGCAGGGCCCAGTGCCAAGGTCGGCCTGCCGGACGACCAAGATGCGGCGCTCGGCCCGGTCAACAACGCCAACCAGCTCGCCCACGTCGAAGGTTTCCTGTCCAGGCTGCCCGATCACGCAGCTATCTCCGCTGGCGGCACACGGGTCAGCGGGCTCGGCGACGGCTACTTCTACGCACCGACGGTGCTGTCCGGGCTACGTCAAGACGACGAGGCGATCCAGCGCGAGATCTTCGGGCCGGTCATCACCGTGCAGAAGTTCTCCGACGAGGGCCAAGCGCTCACCTGGGCGAACGACGTCGAGTACGGACTGGCCAGCAGCGTGTGGACCAAGGACTTCGGCCGGGCCATGCGGATGTCGCGAAAGATGAACTTCGGCTGCGTGTGGATCAACACGCACATCCCCATCGTGGCCGAGATGCCTCACGGCGGCTTCAAACACAGCGGCTACGGCAAGGACCTGTCCATGTACGGCTTTGAGGACTACACGCGAATCAAGCACGTCATGGCCAATATCAATGTCTAGCCAAACAGCCCAGCGGTAGCACGCGGACCGTGAGAGTGGCCCTTGACGGTGATGCTGGTGCCCCCCCGAGAGGAGACCATGGCCACACATGAGGCCGAAACCGCCCTTGCGCACGCGTCCTCCACTGCGCTGTGGTGTGACGACAGCGCCAGACCGGCGCCGCGGGCCGCCCTGGAGGGCGACCACGATGTCGACCTCGCCGTGGTCGGCGGTGGCTTCACCGGTCTGTGGGCGGGCTTGCTCGCTCTAGAAGAGGATCCCGGGCTTGAGGTGGTCGTTCTCGAGGGCGCCCGGCTGGGGTGGGCTGCCACTGGGCGAAATGGCGGGTTTTGCTCGTCCAGCCTGACCCATGGCGTGGGCAACGGCCTGGCCCGCTGGCCGCAGGAGATGCCGCTGCTGCAGCGCCTGGGTGCGGCCAACCTGGACGCGATCGAGGCGACCATCGCGCAGCGCGGGATCGACTGTGACTTCGAGCGAACCGGAGAGCTCGATGTGGCTGTGGCGCCCTGGCAGCTAGAGGACCTGCGCGGTCTTGCCCAGAGCTTGCTCGACCTGGGGGAGCCAGTCGAGCTGCTGACTGCCGCCCAGACCCGCGCGCTTGTGGACTCGCCAACATATCTGGGAGGGCTCTTGGACCGTCGTGGCGTGGCGATGGTCAACCCGGCGCGGCTAGCCTGGGGTCTGGCTGGCGCGCTCGAGGGCGCCGGTGGCAGGATCCACGAGGCCACCAGGGTGGCGAGGCTGCGCTCGTCGCCAGAGCGCGTGTTGCTGACAACTGCGACCGGGACCGTTCGTGCCCGCCAGGTGATCCTGGCCACAAACGTCTTCCCCTGCCCGCTGCGGCGGGCTCGTGCCTACGTCGTCCCGGTCTGGGACCACATGATTGCCACGCAGCCGCTGAGCTTGAGCCAGCGCGCGGGGTTGGGATGGCAGGGCCGATCAGGGGTCGGTGACAGTGGCAACCAGTTCCACTATTACCGCCTGACCAGCGACAACCGACTCATCTTCGGGGGCTACGACGCGCTCTACTACTACGGCTCAGACCTGTCTACGCGTCGTCAGCGCCGGCCGCAGACCGAGCAGATGCTGTATCGCCACATGCTTGATACCTTCCCCGGCCTTGCGGGGGTGGCGATCACCCACACCTGGGGTGGCGCCATCGACACGTCGACAAGGTTCAGTGCTTCCTGGCACCGCGCGCTAGGGGGGAGGGTCGTCTCGGTGCTGGGGTACACGGGCCTCGGAGTAGGCGCGTCCCGGTTCGGCGCTCAGGTCGCTCTGGACCTGCTAGCCGGCCGGGACAACGAGCGCACCGCTCTGGAGATGGTGCGGCGGGCGCCGATGCCGTGGCCGCCAGAACCGGTGCGCTGGCTGGGGATCCAGATGACACGCCACAGCATGGCCCGTGCAGACGCCCATGACGGGCGGCGCGATCTCTGGCTTCGGATGCTGGACCGC
>PMJN01000407.1 GCA_003157445.1 Micrococcales bacterium | reverse complement strand
CTTACACGTCGACGATGCGCCTACCCATCACAGTTCTCCTAAGGGCGCACGCTCCGAGAAGCGACGCGTTTGTCTAACGCGCCTTCAACCACCTCAAGACCTGGTGCGGGTACAGCGTCGCGGCACGACAAACACGCACTGGCTTGTCGGGGGGTCGTCCTCGTACCCATCCTGCTGTGGCTGTCATGAGTCACCAGGCACGCCATCCGCAGCCCCGGGCCGGTGTAACTCGTTCCGCGCGATGCCACGTGCCTGCAGATGGCGGCGTCGAGAGTCAATTAGGGTTCGTTGGTAACGGAACGGCGACCGGGCACTGGAGGCGGTGCGGGATCTCGTTTTCGACGCCGTGGCTGACGCCCGCACACAGTTGACTGGCCGGCGTCACCCCTCTCAAGACCGTGACGACTGGGACCTTATGGTCTTGATGCGCCAGCCGGTTACCCGCCACGACGACCCTGAGCGGACCCCCTGGACGTCCTGCCGGGGATGTCGCGGGTGCTGTTCCTCGTGGCCGCCCTTCGCCAGTCGCCCCTACCCCAGCGCCGAACGGAAACCATGGACCACATGCATGTCAATCCCAGCGACGTCCGCGACGCTTGCGGCTATCTCAAACACGATGGTGAATGCGAGTGCGGCGATTTCAAACGCAACCTCATCACTGCCATCATCTGCGCTGGCCCCGAGGACCGTGCCCGTCTAGCTCTGGGCTTCCCCGGCCTGGTTGCGGCGATTCAGTCCCAAACCTCCAACCCGGCGGGCATCGAATGTCTGGAGGGCTTGGACTGACGTCCAACCGTTTCTCGGTTATGTCGACCCCCTCGAGCCAAGCCGTAGCTCAGCATGTCGGGCCATTTACACCGATGAGCTGACAGTCCCGCCCGCATGGGTAATGGCACGCAGTCATGGCACGAGTGCTGATTCCTGATGCCACCGGGCGCCGCCCCAGATGAAAGATGGCGCCCAATTCGTATGTATGGCAATACTTTTCGCGTGTGGAGCGGGTGACGGGAATCGAACCCGCACTGTCAGCTTGGGAACTGTTTGAACTCATAGGGTTTGTGCCTGGTCCCCTGCGAGTTTCGCGGTCACGAGCGGCCTGGAGTGTCCCGCGGATGCCTGCCGTAATGGCACGTTAATGGCACGGAGCCGGAGATTCGAGTCGACTGATAGAACGAGTCGCCCAGCTTTCGCAGTCCTGGGTGCGAACCTTCTTGGCGAGGTCGGTGGCATCTCGCGGACGGCGAAGCACGGCCGGACGGCGCACGAGTGTGCTCGCCCGAAAGCAGGGGCACCGAATCGACCCACAGACGCTGAGTCGCGGACCCTGCGACCTTTTCTCTGGTTGATCCTTGGAAGTCCAGCATCGGTAGATGTTTGACACCTGTCGCCTGCATCGTGGCTACCGGACGTTGTCCCGCGGTTCGGACCTTCCCACACTGGGGTGTGAGCGAGACTCGGAGCAGGCTTGACCGCCTATGGCCAGTTGACGGAGCCAAGGAGGTCGCACCGCACAGGCACGGATTCCCTGTACCTCGCGGCCGAGAGCTTGTTGACGTCGGCGTGAAGCATCGGCCCAAGTCGGATGTTGTGTCTTGTGAAGAGTCTCTCGGCACCCTTTTGGAACCGTGTCCAGACGGCGCGTTCGTCGTCGGTTAGTGCGAGACCGTCCGTAAGCACGAGGAGGGTGGCTCGGGCTGGGAGGAGTCGCGTCCCCTCATGCGTGATGAGCCGCACCTGCTCCACGCTGGCGAAGCAGGGTTTGCGATGACCGTTATCCTTTACAAACTTGCGAAGTTCCTTGGGTAAATCTTCGGAAAGTACCTCGTTGAGCGCGGCGCGACGGAATTTCTGCGCCAAGATCTCGCCGAACGCGAGGCTGTCGGCCTCGCCGTCGAAGCCTTGCGCGGGGTCACGATCGAGCAGCAGCGCCTTCGACGCGGGAAAGATCAATCGAAGGTCGGCGTACCAGAACTCTTCCGCCTCAGCGATCTGATCAGCGATCGTCTCAGCCGCTTGGGTGTCATCGGTGGCCACAACTTTTTCGCCCGCGGGTGAGTGGGTTCTCACCAGGTGTCCGATCTTGCCTTGTCGCGCAAGCGTCCTGTCCGCACGAGTGGGGATGCACGACTCGTGAACGAGCGGAGCCAGGAGGACGAACGGCTGAGCGCTCCCCGGTGGTGTGCCTCCAAGGTCACAGGTTTGCGTGCAGATAACGGCTGTCACACGGACGTCCGGGTCGATAAGAGGAAGGATTTCGGGCCTGTCGTTACTCGCCCCGGTGATGACGTCCTCGCCAGGTCCCGTAAGCCATGTCGGGGGAACGTCCGCGACAAGGTCGCCCTGCTTCCACCGTCCAAGCGACTCCCGGAACTCCGTCCAGTCGTCCGGAACTGCGTCATAGATCGACCACCGCTCGGGACCGACTCCGCCCTCAGTCACTGGCTTCGCGGACGATTCAGCATCGTTGGCCGGTGGGACCTCGGCCGACGCGGTAGCCTCCCCGTTTTGGTCAGTCGACTTTTCCGGCTCGGTCATGACTCGCGAGCGGTACGCGGAGTCAACGTCACCTTGGCGACATTGCCCGATTTCAGCAGGCGCCGCCCCCTCGGCGCAGGCTCAGGCTCAACAGGGGCTGTATCTCCATCTGGCAGCGATGGACCGTCGCCGAAATCTGGGGCTACAGGATCATGCCGGGGATAGCTGCGCATGGCCCAGTCCAACTCGAGCTGAATCAGTGTGTCGACGTCGCCAGCATCGAAGGCCCGTTGGGCTGCGGGAGTGCTGTGGAACCAAGCGGTGAGGTTGTCGTTAGCGCGCGCCATGTAGTGGATCGCTTCAGTCATCGGCCAGAGCCGGCCGAGGCTCTGCGGACGGGCTCGACGGCCGCTCCTCCAGCCATAATAGGTGCGTGTTGCCACCTGGGCGGCCTCGACAGCTCGCTCATGAGGAACGCCGAGGAGTTCGGCGATATGGTCGACTGCGTCGGCGGGTTCATTCGGCATGGTTAGTAACGAAGGACCGGCGTCCCGCTTCACCGGTTCGTGGAGGGGGATCGTTTGAAGGTCGGCGTAAACCGATTCATCCCACCCGCGGATGACTCTCCCGACTTCGTTGGAGACGTTGCCGACGATGAGGGTGGTCTGGGAGAACCGTCGGAACCGATTGGCGATGTCCTGGGCGATGCCGAAGATGTCAGCCGTAGCGGTCGGCGTCATGGTGCTCATTGCGTCTTCCTCCTATCCAGATCGACGGGCCCAAGGTCGGCAAGGTATTTCTCGGAGAGTACGTGCGCGAACAGCGCCAAGGCGGTTCTGTTGAGTTGGCGGACCAAGTTCGCGCATACCGTGTCGTCATAGGTAAGAGAACGATCCCGGAAGACATCCAGGTCGATCAGGAAGCTGTAGCGCTGCGGGGCACCTTGTTCGAGAAACACTCCGCTCTGGATCCGTGCTGTCGCGGTAGCGTCGAGTTGAAGTTGCACCTGCTGATGCAGATTGGACACTAGACCGCCGAGTTCCCCCGAGAGTGGGCCTACGAAGTCCTTGCGAATGTGGTCGCGCCAAAACAGTGGCGACTTGGCGGCTGGGTCGGCAACCTTATTGATGAACCGCAGCCCCAGCCGCTGGACGACCGAAGCACCGGTCACTTCGGTAAAGAGCGCGAGGACCTTGCGAAGCGGGTCGCCAAGGCTGGTGCTGTAGCGACTGTAGGAATTCGTCTGCACGACGACCGTCGACGGCAACAGGGTGATTAAAGAGGTGCGGTCTGCGTTCGCCAGGACCCATCCCCGCTGCGCGTCTGTCGACTGCGTCGCGCCTCGAGGCCCCACCGTGACATTGAGGATGTTCTGCACGTGCGTCTCGAACACGGGGAACGTGTCCTGACCGAGCTGCTTCCAAATGGAGACCGCCTCGTCTTCGGGGAGCTCCGACCGCACGCTGAGGAAACGGACCTCGGCCACGGCCGCCTCAAGGTGGGTTCGCTCGAGCTGAACTCGGCTAAGCCCCGCCAGACCTCCCAGAGGGATGTCCCATTCGTCGCCGTCCGTGGCGCCGGGAGTAGTCCGCTCGGTCATGATCCCTCCTAACTGAGTAGCAGAAAAGTAGCAGTCTAGTGGGTGCAAGCGCACGAAGACACCTGTCGATCGATTCCGAGATAGTTCTATCGCGGTGCACCGACAGCCACGCTGCAAGGGTTGGCCACGGGCGTGCGGCTTCACCCGGCCGGGCCGAACGACGGCACACGCACGCCAACTGCGAGCCCTCGACCCAGGATCACTTGCTCGCCGGCGACAGGGACACCGGTCATCAGAGCGGCCCCACGGTCTCCGCGAAACATGCCGCGCTCTTCTTGGTCGGGTCCTGCGTTTGAACGCCTTGGATGGTGTCTCCGCGGCAGTCCGGCCGTCTGGTTCTTCATCTGCTAAGAAGCGACAAGTACCCGTCCATGTTGAAGCGTCACTAGTTGTCACCAAGAACGTTGCCGGAAGGCGGCAAGAACCTGTGGATGAGTGTTAGCACGTGTCGCCGGTGACAACATGTCTCCCCGGCGGTGGTGGCAGTCGCGCGTTGGGTCTCGGCCCGAGAAGTCCGGACGGGAATCGGCCTGGGCTGATTTGTCGGGGGTGGTGTCAGAGCCGGACGATACTCTCCATGGGGCCGGCGGACTGTGCCGACGGAGTCGGCAAGACTAAGTGGAAGGCGGCCGGGAATGAGCGACATCGAGGGGGAACTCGCGCGGGTGCGCGGAGCCTTCGACAAGCCCACGTTGCGGTTGTTGGACCGGAAGTGGGCGCCCTTCGTACTGGCGGTGTTCAAGTCTTCGTTCAGCCGTGATCAGCAGAGTATCCAGGCTGACCGGTTGCACGCCCAAGTGGACACCTACATGGATGAGCTGCGCGCGGTCGGGGTGGATGTTCCCGGATTCGGCGGCCGTGCGCTGTGTCTGCAATGGATGAACGACCAATGGTTGTATCGGGCGACAGCCGAGAACGGCGAGGAACAGTATTCGCTGACGTCGCATGCGTTGGAGGCGAAGTCCCTGGTGGACAGCATGAGCAAGGACCGGGCGCTGATCAGCGAGTCCCGACTGGCGACCATCTTGTCGACTGTCCGTAAGTGGGCGACGGAGGCAAACCCTGACCGCGAGGTCCGCATCCGACGCCTTGAAGAGGAGATTGCCGAGAAAACCAGCGAACGTGAGCGGCTAAACGCTGGGGGTGAGATTGTTGCCGCCTCCGACGACCGGATGATCGACGGCTACGCCAACCTGATCGACCTCATCGCCCAGCTCCCGAGCGACTTCAAACGGGTCGAGGAGTCGGTCGAGGCGATGCATCGCCGGATCATCAGCGATTTCCGTGAGGAGGAGCGCCCTATTGGAGAAGTCTTGGATGAGTACCTGGCCAAGACTGACACGCTGATGTCAGGTACCGCTGAGGGCCGGGCGTTCGGCGGGGCATTCACGTTGTTGCGTGACGACGCCTTGATGTTGGACCTGAAGAACGATCTGGAGGCCATCCTGGAACACCCGTTCGCGGCCGGTCTCACCCCCGGCGAGCAGCGAGAGTTTCGTGGCACTGTGTTGGTCCTGAGCCAAGGCCTAGACAGGGTGCTGAACCGGCGCCGCCGGGCGAACGCCACGTTGCGTGAGCACATCGAGAACCATGATGTGGTCAAAGACCGAGAGCTGGAGAAGCTCCTTCGTCAGATCGGCAAGGGCCTGGCCACCTGGATGCAGACGGCTGGGCCGCGATCGGCCGTTCCGGTCAAGCTCATGCCGGACCCGCCGGCGGTCAAGCATCTTCGGGAACGTTTCTACGATCCGAAGTCCGACACCCCTCCGCCGCCACTGGATGACGTGTCCGGAGATGCCCCGGCGCCGCTCAGCCTCGCTGACATCCGCAAGCAAGGCGGGCCGCTGCTGGACGACATGCGCCAAGCAGTTCTTGACGCGTTCACGGTCGGCGGCGCGGTTACAGTCGGCGGCGCGTTCAACCACCTGGAGGAGGGCCTGCGCCGTCCGGTTGAGATTCTCGGCCTGCTGGACATGGCACGCGAAATTGGGGTGCTGGACCAGATCACCGACACGGAGTCCTTTCAAGCCATCCGGCCCGATGACACCCGCCGAACTTTCACCGTGCCGCGAATCACCCTGAACGAAGACGACACCGCGTCGCTCGTCGACCTTAAGGACCGAACATCGTGATGACTGACAAATGGAACGAAGACCCCGACCTGGATGGCGAGGTTGAGCAGTACAGTCTGTCCTTGTTCGCCGAAGATGGCGGCCGTCTGACACTGGAGCAGCGCAAGGCGTTGGTGGCGCTGATAAGAAACCGGTACATCAGTGCTTCCCAGCAGCCGGCCGAGTGGCAGACGCTCCTGGTGTCAGAACGCCTGATCACATCCAGGCTCAACGACCTGTTCTTGGATCTGCACGTGGACCGCAACTACGAGGTTGCGTTCAAGCGCCAGGCTCAGCCGGAGGTTGGCGGACGTTTCCCGACGCTCCTTCACGACGTGGCGTACTCCCGTGAGGAGACGATCCTGCTGGTCTTCCTACGCGGACGGTTCCGCAGCGTCCGCGCAGAGGGTCACGACATGGTCCTGGTGGACCGCGAGGACATGGTGTCCAACGTTGAGCGGTTCCGTCCCGCCCACGCCACGGACCGTTCGGGGGACGCACGCAAGGCTGACAACGCGGTGGACGCCCTTCTCAAGGCCGGCATCTTGGCGAAGGCAGGCGATGACCGGTTCCGGATCTCACCCGTCATTGAAGTCCTTCTGCCCATTGAACGTTTGAGTGAGCTAGCGGAGTGGCTGGCTACAGAGAACGGCGAGGCTGTCAGCACCAACGACGACGCACACGGTACGGACGAGCTCAACTCGGAGGCGACCACATGTTGATCGACCAACCACTCCTGCACATCCAGGGTGCGACCGAGGGAACCACGCAGTGGAAGGCCGAAACCCTTCAGGTAGTCAACTGGGGCGGTTTCCAAGGTCACCACGCAGTGGCCTGGGCTCGGATGGGCACACTGCTGTCCGGTGCGTCAGGTACCGGCAAGAGCACCTTGATGGACGCGTACCTCGCCCTGATGATGCCCTCAGACACGCCCTTCAATGGTGCCTCCACGGACGCGACCGGACGTGCCCGAGGGGACGACCAGCGCAGCGTGCTCAGCTACCTGAGGGGGAAGACCGACACGAGCCGGACGGCCGGTACCGGGGACCTGCAGGATACTGTGCTTCGCGGGGCGGACTGTCCAACCTGGGGTGCGGTAGCCATGACGTTCGTGGACGATAACGAGCGCCGGTTCACCGCCCTACGGGTCTACTTCGTGCCACGTGCAGCCACGCGGTTCGCTGAAATCAGCATGAAGTTGGCCACCAAGGACGGGTTCCTTGACCTTCGCGAGCTCGAAAGCATCGCCGTCGCTAAGTTCGACAAGCGAACGTTGAAGGCCCGCTTTCCCGAGCTCCACGTGTTTGACACCTACGCGTCGTTCGAGCAGCACCTGCACACCCGGCTCGGCATTGGCGCCAACGGTGACGGGAGTAAGGCCCTGCGGCTGTTGGCCCGCATCCAGGCCGGCCAGCAGGTCCGGTCGGTGGACGGTCTGTACAAGTCGATGGTGCTCGAGGTGCCAGCCACTTACGCGGCCGCCGATAAGGCTACCGCCCACTTTGGCGACTTGGAGAAGTCCTACGAGGCCATGGTCACTGAAGACCAGAAGGCCAAGGTGCTCGAGCAGATCCCCGACCTTCGCGAACGCTTCGACACGGCCACAGAGAACGCCAACACCCTTGACACGTTCGGCGTAAACCGCGATGGGGATACCCCGTTTCTCCTATGGCGGCTACGCACCGAGTGCTTGCTGCTCGATCGCGCCTCCGACGAGAACCGCGCCAAGCAGCGCGACGCCACCGACAAGTTCGACGCCGCTGCGGCCCAGGAACTCAAGCTGAACAAGCGGATCCACGAGGTGCAGGACCAGCAGCGGGCAGAAGGTGGCGACGCCCTAGCCAGTATTCAGGATGACCTGGACGCCCTCGATCACCAGCGCGAGGTGACACTTCGGGCGCGCGACATGTTCGACCAGCGCGTCGAACCACTTTCGATACCGATCCATTCTGCGGAGGCGCTATCGGCGGCGAAGACCACCGCCGAGCACTTCCTGAAGACCTTTGACGCCACTGAGAAGGATTTGGAGGGGCAGCGAAAGACGATCCACGATGCCCAATACCCGATCCTTTCCTCGGTGAGCGGGCTTAAGAAGGAAAGGGATTCACTGTCAGGGCGGGACGGTTTGGTCCCCAGAGGCCTGCATGAAGTGCGCCTTAAGATCGCCGAGGCCACCGGCGTCAAGGCCGAAGACCTGCCCTTCGTGGCCGAACTCCTCGATATTGCCCCAGGGGAGGAACGGTGGCGCAAAGCAGCCGAGGTGACCCTGTCCTCGGTGGCACGCATCATGCTCGTGGACCAAACAAAGCTTGACCACCTCAGCCGGACCATCGACCCGCTCCGCCTTCCGGTGCGGATCAACTTCCAGGGCGTGACCCTTGAGCCGCACCAGAACCTTCGCGGCGACCCGGACCGCATCTCAGGCAAACTGATCTTCAAAGACTCGTCGTTCAGTAGCTGGGTTCAGGGACGCGTCCAGGCCGACTACGCCGACGCGTTGTGTGTGGAACAGCCGTCCGAACTTGGTGGCGGAGGCCCTCGCGTAACGGTCGCCGGCCAGACCCGCAACGGTAAACGCGGCGCTCATGGCGACATGAACACCCCAAACATCATCGGGTTCTCCAACAAGGCACGGCTGCGCGAGATTACCGCCGAGATCGAGGAGGCGGACCGTGAGCTGGGCCTGCTGGCTGTGCGCGAAGCTGGCATCGGTAACAAGATCGCCGTCCTGCGCCAGCACAAGGAAGCCCACCAGTATCTCCTTGACACCTTGTGGACGGCGATCGACGTGGCCGGGGTTGACAGCGAGATTGAGGCCAAGAACGCTGCCCGCGGTCGGATTCTCGCCGGCAGCAGCCGGCTGCGCGCACTCAAGGAAGAAGAGGCGCTGCTGACACCCGAGCTGAAGGCCACCCAGAAGGTGATGGTTCTAGCGGAGGATGAGCGTGACTCCCTGGACGTTCAATATGAGAACCTTGTGGACCGCAAGGATGGGGTGGGCGACGAAGCTGACCGCATCAGCCGGGCCCAGAGTGTCACCCTGTCCGAGGAACACTCCGCCCGCCTTGATGTCGGGTTCGCGGCTGTAAGCAGGACCGATGACCTGTCGGGGTTCACTGACGGGGTCAAGCGCCTGACGGACCTGCTCCTGGACCAATTTCGACAGGCGCGTGAAGAAGCACGGAAAGCCGCCGAATCCCTCGTCCACGCCTTCAATGAGTTTCAGAGCCGCTGGCCCGACCCGAACCTCGGCGTTGCCCTTGACTCCTACTTGGCCTACTGGGAGATCCTGAACAACATCCTCACGACCGGGTTGCACAGGCGTCGCCACGAATGGAGACGCCGGCTTTCGGAGTGGAGCGGAGAGGACCTGGTGCCTCTGAACGGTGCGTTCGAAACGGCCATCACCGAGATCATCGGCCGCCTTGACCCGGTAAACGAGATCCTGTCGACGTTACCGTTCGGCGCCGGACGAGACCGGCTGCGAATACACCTGCGCCGGCATCCAACCGAGGACGTTTCGACTCTTCGGGCCGAACTGAAAGCCTTGTCTTCTGGGACGACGGAGAACCTAACCGACGAGCAGACCGAGACTCACTTCGCACGCCTGCGTGACTTCATGAACTCGATCCGCAAACCCGAAGACGGCGCGAAGGGGACCGCCGTGCGCGACAACCTGCTCGACGTCCGTAAGCACGTTGAGATCACCGCCATCCGGACCGACCTCGAAGGCACCGAGCTGAGCTCCTACTCATCTCTGGGCGGGAAGAGTGGAGGCGAGACCCAAGAGCTGATCGCATTCATCGTCGGTGCCGCCCTGCGTTTCCAGCTGGGTGACGACAGCCTCACCCGGCCTCGTTTCGCCCCCGTCTTCCTCGACGAAGGGTTTGTGAAGTCCGACTCGGAGTTCGCGGGCCGTTCGGTCGCAGCCTGGCAGGGACTGGGCTTCCAGCTCATCGTCGGGGCGCCCCTGGACAAAGTCACCGCGTTGGAGCCGCACATGGACCTCGTCCTGTCCATGACCAAAGACCCCAAGACCGGCTACTCCTACATCACTGAGCTGGCTACCCGCGACGGTGCGGGGTCGTGAAGACCCCCGAGCAGGTCCTATCGGACGTTCGCCGGAGGGTGACCGGAACCTGGCACAACGACATCACCTCCCAAGCTGCGACGTGGCCGCACAACTTCCCTCTGGGCGCGGCCGCCAAGCCCGACCTGGAAAACAACTTCGGCTCCTTCCAACAGCAGGTGTTCCGGTGGCGCGACTGGGCCGATGACAAGGGGCTTGACCTCACCTTCGCGTCCCGGCATGTCTGCGGGACCGTCCAGTCAATTCCCACCCACCTGACCGTGCCCGACCTCGACACCGCCGTGAGTCTGCTCGACATCCGGTGGAAGCACCGCATCCAGCGGGGCCGTGCCCAGGCCAAGCAGCTGGCCGCAAGGTTCCCTCAAGTTGCCGACCTCGGAAAGATCCTGAGAGCCGTGGACGGGTACTCCGACACCGACTTCGACCTGCTGTGCTCGAGCGCCGAATGGTTCATGCACAACACTGCCAGTGGGCTCACCCCCCGACAGGTCCCAATTGAAGGACTTCATGCCAAATGGCTCGACAGTCACCAGCCGCTGCTGCAGATCCTTGCAGGCACTGACAACCTGGGGCTCCTACCCCGGCACCCCCAACGGCTGCACTTCACCTACCTGGATCCCGAGCACCGGGCTGCAGGAGGCAGGACCCACGACTCAGCCACAGTCGGAGACCCCATGGCCCCGGCCTACCGTCCCGAGATGGTCATCATCTCCGAGAACAAGGACACTGCAATTCACTTCCCACCATTGCGCAACGCCATCTCCGTGGAAGGTGCAGGCTTCGGCGGGGCAGGAGCCTGCGCATCCTTCGGCTGGATCACCACATGCCCACACCTCATCTACTGGGGCGACATGGACGCGTCCGGGCTCGAGATCGTGGACCTCTTCCGCCGATCGGGTGTCCCCGTGTCCACCATCCTTATGGACCTCGACGCCTTCCATACCTACGAACGATTCGGCTCCTCCACTGACGCCCGAGGCAACCCACTGGCTGTTTCCGCCCGCAAGAACCTGGGGTGGCTAACTGGGCCAGAACGAGCCCTCTACAAGCAGCTGACCGACCCCGACTGGGCTCGTGTCCGGCGCGTTGAGCAAGAACGGATCCCTCTCATGGTCGCGTTGGCAGCCGTCACGGCCGACATGGCCATGCCATGTGACCCGTTCGAGCCAAGCGGTAGTTCAGCGTGTCGGGCCACATACACCGATGAGCTGACAGTCTCGCCCGCATGGCTAATGGCACGCGGTAATGGCATGAGTGCTGATTTCTGATGCCGACAGGCGCTATTTCACATGGGAGATGGTGCCCAATTCGTATGTATGGCAACGTTTTTCGCGTTTGGAGCGGGTGACGGGAATCGAACCCGCACTGTCAGCTTGGGAAGCTGATGTTCTACCATTGAACTACACCCGCGAGCGCGCGGACCACCATCGGGTGAAGGCGCGGTCGGCAGTCTAACCGACGCGGGCGGAGCGCTTGAGCCCACCTTCGGTGACAACCGGGTACCGTGTCCGCGTGCTGCTTTCAGACCGTGACATCAAGGCCGAGATCGATGGCGGACGGGTGCGCCTTGAGCCGTATGACCAGGCCATGGTGCAACCGTCGAGTATCGATGTGCGCCTGGACAAGTACTTTCGGCTGTTCGACAACCACAAGTACCCCTTCATCGACCCGGCCGAGGACCAGCCTGACCTCACGAGACTGATCGAGGTCGCCCGTGGCGAGTCGTTCATCCTGCACCCGGGTGAGTTCGTCCTGGGCTCAAGCTTCGAGATCGTGACGCTGCCCGACCATCTTGCCGCGCGGCTGGAGGGCAAGTCTTCCCTTGGTCGGCTGGGCCTTGTCACGCACTCTACGGCTGGCTTCGTCGACCCTGGGTTCAGCGGTCATGTGACGCTCGAGCTGTCGAACGCGGCCACCTTGCCGATCAAGCTCTGGCCGGGCATGAAGGTTGGCCAGCTCTGCTTCTTCAGGTTGTCCAGCCCCGCCGAGAATCCATACGGCAGCGCAAAATACGGTTCGCGTTATCAGGGGCAGCGCGGCCCAACGGCGAGTCGTTCGTTCCAGAACTTCCACCGCAGCGACGTTTAGGAGCTCCGTCTGCGGGGACGTCTACCGTCTTCAACCAGTTCACGGGCCTTGTGCCTAGGCAGTATGGCCAACGTGGACAGTGCTTCCGCGTGCACTTTACCGGCGATGGCGCCGAACCCGAGGCAGTCGTGTTGCTTCTGCATGGGTGAACCACAAACAGCATCGCCCCAGTTCGAGCATCCGACCCAGGCAATCTTGGTCATTCATAGCCGGGAGGATGTCAAGGTCAGGACAGTGCTGGCACCTGCGCCAGAAGCACCGCCAGGTCCTCTTCTGTGATGAGGTGTGCAGTGATGCGTGTCGCGTTATCTATCGATCAATCGGTCGCCGCATCTGCAGTTGCACCATAGGTTTGTAGACATGATCCGGTTTGACTCTGTGTCGAAGCACTATCCGGATGGCACCAAAGCCGTCGACGAGCTGACCTTTGAGGCTCCGACCGGCCAGATCACGGTGCTTGTCGGACCGTCGGGATGCGGCAAGACGACGTCGCTGAGGATGATCAACCGGATGATCGAGCCCAGCGGCGGACGGATCTGGATCGACGACCAAGACACCTCGACGATGGACGAGACCGAGCTCCGGCGGGGCATCGGCTACGTGATCCAGCACGCGGGTCTCTTCCCCCACCGCACCATCGTGGCCAACATAGCCACAGTCCCCAGGCTGCTTGGATGGAACAGGGCCCGGGCCGAAGCCCGGGCCCTGGAGTTGCTTGAGCGGGTGGGTCTGCCGGCCGGCTTCGCCAGGCGTTACCCGGCGCAGCTCTCCGGAGGCGAGCAACAACGCGTTGGAGTGGCAAGAGCCCTGGCGGCTGACCCGCCGGTGATGCTCATGGACGAGCCGTTCAGTGCCGTGGATCCCGTGGTGCGCGAACAGTTGCAAGATGAGTTCCTGCGGCTACAGGGCGATCTGGGCAAGACCATCGTCTTCGTCACCCATGACATCGACGAGGCCATAAAGCTGGGGGACAGGGTGGCCGTCTTGCGGGCCGGCGGCCACCTCGCCCAACTGGCCGACCCGGCATACCTGCTGGCACATCCGGTAGATGACTTTGTGGCTGATTTTCTTGGAAAGGACCGTGGCTACCGTGCCTTGAGCTTCCAAGGGTCACCCGCATTCTCACTCACTCAGGAGCAGACCGTGCCGCTCGGGGCGACTCCCGCCCAGGCAGCCGGCGCCGCGCGTGATGGTTGGGTCCTCGTGGTCGATGCCAGCCGGCGACCCCTCGGCTGGATTGAGTCTGGCCGGGTCAAATCCCCGATCAAACCTGAGATGCTGCACCGTGGTGGCACGGTTGCGACGGTGGGAGGTCCCCTTCGCAACGTCCTTGACGCTGCGCTGTCCTCACCAAGTCGACGCGGGGTCATGGTTGACGATGAGGGCGCGTTTGTGGGAACGATCCGTGCGCATGAGGTTCTTGCCGAGATCGAAGAGCGAGCGCGACCCGAGCTTGAGGACCAAGAAGCACGAGCATGACCTGGCTTGGTGATCACCTTGGCGACATCTTGGGCCTGACAGTTCGACACATCTACCTGGCGGGGGTGCCGCTGATCCTGGGCCTGTTCATTGCCCTGCCCCTGGGCTGGCTGGCTCGTCGGTACAAGGGGCTCTACCCGGTTCTGATCATCGGAACCGGCCTGCTGTACACGATCCCCTCCCTCGCGCTGTTCATCATGTTGCCGTTTCTGCTCGGCACCAAGATCCTTGACCCCATCAACGTCATCATCGCCATGACGATCTACACCGTCGCGCTCCTGGTGCGAACGGTCGCAGACGGACTCGGGTCGGTGCCCGAAGAGGTTAACCAGTCAGCCACAGCCATGGGCTACCAACGAGTTCGCCGGTTCATGTCGGTGGAGCTGCCATTGGCTGTGCCCGTCATCTCAGCTGGTCTGCGCGTTGCAGCGGTGAGCAACGTGAGCATCGTCAGCGTGGCTGCGCTCATCGGCGTCGAGCAACTCGGATCCTTGTTCACCGATGGATTCGACCGGGCTTTCCTGGAGCCGATCATCGTGGGTGTCATCTCATGCGTGGCGCTGGCGCTGCTCTTTGACGGGGCGATTCTGGGTCTGACCCGCCTGGCGACGCCATGGCAACGCGCCGGGGAGGGCTCCTCATGATCAACCGCATCTTCGCCTGGCTGACCGATGGCGCCCACTGGCAGGGGTACGACGGCATCGCGGCCAGGCTCATCGAACACCTGGGGTACTCGCTGATCGCGGTGCTTGTCGCGGCTCTGATCGCCATTCCCCTGGGCCTCTATATCGGGCACACGGGTCACGGACGTTTCCTGGTGGTCAATCTCGCTGGTGCCGCCCGGGCTATCCCGTCGCTGGGTCTGCTGCTCCTTGCAGTCCTGTGGCTAGGACCTAGGTTCAACGGCGACATTGCGTTCCTGCTGCCTGCGGGCTTGGTTCTGGTTGTCCTGGCCATCCCGCCGATCCTGTCTGGCGCATATGCGGGCGTCGAAGGGGTCGACCCCGACGCCCGCGATGCCGCCAAGGGAATGGGTATGGGGGGCAGCCAAGTGCTGCGACACGTTGAGTTGCCTTGTGCCCTGCCGCTGATCATGTCCGGGATCCGTGCGGGAACGATGCAGGTCATTGCCACCGCCACGATCGCTGCGGTCGTTGGGCTCGGCGGCCTCGGTAGGTTCCTGATCGACGGTCTAGCGGTGCGTGACACCCCCCAGACAGCCTCTGGGGCAATACTCGTGGCCCTGTTGGCCCTGAGCGTGGACATGGTCCTGGCGATGGTCCAGGCCTTGATCGTGTCGCGGGGCCTGACGGGAAGGTACAAGAGGGTAAAGACGTTCGACCCTGACGCCGGGGTGACACCCCCGGCACCCGCTTTGCAGCACGTCGCCTAGAACCAACCAGAACGCCCAGACCCCAACAGAAAGAAATCATGATGAAACGCACCAGAATCGCCCTCGCTGTGACTGCTGTGGCAGCAATGATCGGCGTGACAGCGTGTGGCTCGGGCTCAGGTGATCCTCTTGCAGCGGGCACCTCTGCCGCCAAGGCAGGGACCGGCACCATAGTGGTGGGTTCGGCCAACTTCCCCGAGAGCGCGCTGCTGGCCGAAATCTACGCCGGTGCTTTGAGCGCCAAGGGCGTCAAGGTCGACAAGAAGCTCAACATCGGCAGCCGGGAGACGTACATCCCGGCGCTGAAGGACGGTTCCATTGACCTCATCCCCGAATACACCGGCGTCCTGGACCAGTACTTCAACAAGAATGCCAAGGCCACCACTGCGGGCGCTGTGTACGCCGAGCTCAAAGCGGCGCTTCCTTCGACACTGACGATCCTGAACAAGTCCTCCGCCCAGGACAAGGACGCCGTGGTCGTCACCAAGAACACGGCAACCAAGCTGAATCTGAGGTCCATTGGTGATCTGGAGCCTGTCGCCAAGGACATGACTCTTGGCGGTCCTCCCGAGTGGAAGACCCGCCCGACCGGTGTTCCCGGCCTGAAGAAGCTCTACAACCTTGACTTCAAGGCTTTCATGCCCTTGGACACCGGCGGCCCGTTGTCGGTCCAGGCACTCAAGAACGGTCAGGTTGACGCGGTTGACATCTTTACCACTGACCCGTCCATCGCCGCCAACGGTTTCGTCATCCTGAATGACCCAAAGAGCTTGTTCGCGGCGCAGAACGTCGTGCCGTTGATCACCAAGTCCAAGCTCACCCCCACGATCTCGACCACGCTGAACGCGATCTCGGTCAAGCTCGACACTGCGACTCTGGGCGAGCTGGTCAAGGAGGTTGTGGTCGACAAGAAGGATGCCTCCGTGGTCGCCAAGGAGTTCCTCGCCAAGAACGGGCTCAGCTGAGCTTCGCACTCCAAGAGAAGGGCCCGCACGAGTGCGTTCGGGCCCTTCTAACCGAGCTTGCCCCGTGGCGCGTTCTACCATCCTGTGGTTGGGGGTGCGAGGCGCGCCGGCCCTGGGTTTGGCAGCTGAGTTGGTGCGCCGCCCTGGCGAGCTTGGCGCTCCAAGAGCTAGGGGGTGCGGCGAACGGCGGCCAGAAGCATCTGCGCCACGTCCACGACCTCGACATCCTCGTGGGCACCGGTCCCTGCCTTTTTCTCGGTGAGTCCGTCGGCGAGCATGACGTTGCAGAAGGGGCAGCCGACCGCGATACGACTTGCACCGGTGGCAAGGGCCTCTTCGGTGCGGTTGTTGTTCACGCGAGTGCCGAGCTTCTCCTCCATCCACATCTGCGCGCCGCCCGCGCCACAGCAGAACGACTTGTTGCCCGATCGTGGCATCTCGCGTAGCTCGACACCGGGCAGGGCGCCCAGTAGCTCGCGTGGCGGGGCGTAGACGCCGTTGTGGCGCCCGAGGTAGCAGGGGTCGTGGTAGGT
>PMJN01000142.1 GCA_003157445.1 Micrococcales bacterium | reverse complement strand
GTCGGCAGCCATCGCTGATGTTTCTTATGACGCGACCGGTTGCTCCATCTCGACCGCCGCAACCTCGGTCCTGGCTGACGAGGTCATTGGACACAGCGTCAAAGAAGCATTGGACTCGTTCGTGGCCATGCGAAGGATGCTCACCAGCAAGGGCGCCGACCTCGGCGACGAGGATGAGATCGGCGACGGCGTGGCATTTGCCGGCGTCTCGAAGTACCCTGCTCGAATCAAGTGCGCGCTCCTTGGCTGGATGGCTTTCACGGACGCACTTGCCCAGGCGGGTATCGACGTCAGCGCAACCTCGGCCTCTCCCTCGGCGCCCTCGGACTCGAACGACAACAAGACATACAAGCCGATCACTGGCAACACCATTACGAGCAAAACCTTGGAGGACTCATGACTGACAGGACTGCCGAACGGGCACCTGCAGCCGCAGCCGCGGGCCCCACGCCGCCTAATATTGCCGACATCGAAGAATCCCTGCGCGACGTGGTTGATCCTGAGCTGGGGATCAACGTCGTTGATCTAGGTCTGGTCTATGGCCTCACCGTTGACCAGCACTCTCACGTTGTCATCGACATGACGTTGACCAGTGCCGCATGCCCGCTGACCGACGTCATCGAGGACCAGATTGCTCAGGCGCTCGAGGGCCAGGTGNNCGGGCGCTCGGCTTCAACGTCTGAGCGCTGATGTTGGTCATGTCTGTGCAGACCGGCTAAATGGGCCTCTGACCTGCGACGATGCCCGTCTGCACTCCAGTCATTAGCGGACAGAGCTAGCCACGGATGTACCCTCGGATCGTACGCGGATCGCATGACCGGGGGACAGTTCGATGGCTGGCAAGGCGAATCACAGGGGTCTCGGGTACGTCCGCAAGGTTCCGAGCAAGCGGTATCAAGGGTCCTACATCGGTCCGGACCTGGCCAGATACTCCGGCCTGACGACCTTTGCCACCAAGGGTGACTCTGAGGCGTGGTTGGCGGCCGAGCATCGGAACGGCAACCGGTGATCGGGGGCAACTTCGACCGCCGAACAGACGTCACCGCAGGGATCCCCGAGCCGTGCAGCGGGAATCTGTTCGTCGGCGTTCGACGGGAGACGTTTGACCCGTCAGCCAGCGGTGGGCTATCAGCGCAGTTGNNGTCTTTGCGTGAACACCTCGATGAGCGCGCCGTTATGCGCGGGTGCCATGCGTCGGAGTTCCTGGAACGCCGCGGCCGCATCCTCGTATCGATTCGTATCTGTGATCCCCATCCCGACGAAAGTGACCAAAGCGGTCTTCTCGTGAAGGGGAGTCAAACCCTTAAAGAGCGCGTCTTGTCGTTGTGCCAGTTCCGCGAAGTCAACGAAAAGAGGCCAGGGTGAACGTTGGGTCAGGCCGGTGCAGGCCCCGCCCGAAGCGGCCGAGGACTCCCAGCGGCGTTCTTGTGCTATCTGTTCTTTCGAAAGCCGACGGGACATGCAGGTAGATTCTTCTGAACCTTCTTCCGTCCTGCGGGTGTGGAAGAGCCAGCTCCTTGAGGCCGACATGCGCTTCCCCTTCCCTCTCGACCAAGCTCCACCCTTCAAAATAACCCTGTGACCGCGCCCGCGGCCACAGGTGGGCGGCTGCGATCTCGAGTTCCTGGTGGTTGACACAGTCGACGGGTCTCGGCGGCCGCAGGCTACGAGCACCCGCCCGCCTCCGGAGATAGGTACCAAGACATTCCCTCCCGGAGTACAGCCTCGCCCACGTAATGATGCGCACCCTCGACTGACCGGACACGACCACGACCGACCGGGGTCGCAGACACCCATGGCTGGGTGACCGGACACGACCGGCCGGGGGACCTTGAAGATCTGTGTGGGCTCTGAGCATGCGACGTGTCACTCTGACGACCGCTGGGGGCAGGCATCCAGCCCCGACGCCATTCAGCCCTGCCCCGTTGAGGATCCCATTTGCGAACACCTGGCCGCCAGCGCGGTCCTACGTGACGACTGCGCGAAATGCGGTCATAGAGTGCGTTTCAGATGACGCGTAGTTAGTTGGGACCTCCGCGCCGGATCGGTCCGTGCGCGAGGTGCCGGTCTTCATCGCCGCCCAGCGGTCCAGCCGGCTGGCAGTGCGCACTGTATCGCGACGACTGGCACCCAGACTGGCACCCAGACTGGAACTACAGCCTCAACCCGCCCTGAGACTGAGCGTGTTGATCATCGGCAAGCCCTAAGCCCCACCCGTGCGATTCACTTTCGGAGGGCGACGGTTTCGTCCCGACCGGCCGATACTGAGGCCCATCCGGTGTGGGTGCCCACCTGCACCGGCGTCAACCTGTTGGTCTGGGAACCGTCGCCCAGCTGGCCGTCTCCGTTGGCGCCCCACGCCCATAGGGTGCTATCGGTCTTGACTGCCATCGTGTGCCAGCCGCCGGCCGATACTGAGGCCCAGCCGGCGCCCACCTGCACAGGCGCAAGGCGGTCGAGAGTGGTGCCGTCGCCCAGTTCGCCGTATGCGTTGGAGCCCCACGCCCACAGGGTGCCATCGGTCTTGACCGCCATCGTGTGCCAGCCGCCGGCCGATACTGAGGCCCAGCCGGCGCCGGTGCCCACCTGCACCGGCGCCAGGCGGTCAAGCGTGGTGCCGTCGCCCAGTTCGCCGGATGCGTTGGAACCCCACGCCCACAGGGTGCCGTCGGTCTTGAGCGCTGCCGTGTAGCCAAAGCCGGCGTCAACCGAGGCCCAGTGCGTGTCAGTGCCCACCTGCTCGGGCGCCAACCTGGTAGTTGTGGTGCCGTCGCCCAGCTGGCCGTGTCCGTTCCCGCCCCACGCCCACAGGGTGCCGTCGGTCTTGACCGCCACCGCTTGGCTGAGACCGACCGCCAGCGAGGCCCAGTGGGTGTCGGTGCCCACCGGTGCCGGCGCACTACCCACTAGCGCCACATCGGGAAGCCCGCCCGACAGCCACATGGTGCCGTCGGTCTTGATCGCCGCCGTGTTCACTACGCCCGCAGCGACCGAGGCCCAGTGCGTGTCGGTGCCCACCTGCGTCGGAGTCCACCGGTTCAAGGTGGTGCCATCACCCAGCTGGCCCCACTCGTTATAGCCCCACGCGTACATGGAGTTGCCAGGGGTGGCGGTAGTGGTCGACGAAGTGACCGTCGCGGCGGTGGCATACCCGGGTGTGGTGTCGTGCGCGAACAACGCGTAGGAGTACTGGGTTTCCGCTGTCAAAGCGGTGTCGATGAACGAGTTCGTCGGATAAGCAGTGTCGGTGATGAGGTCACCCGCGGTGGCCGACGCCGGGGGCGTCGCCCCCAGAGCGCGCCGGATCGTCACCCCGCCCACTCGCGAGGCCGGGTTGGTCCACGACAAGGCGATCGAGCTGCTGGCCGGGGTCGCGCCCACATTGGTGACGGGCTCGGTGGGGGTGGTGACAGGGACTGGGCACGTCGTCAACGACCCAACCCCGGCCCCCAGAGCGTCCGTGCCGCCGAGCAGAGTCACCGTGGCGGGCGTATTAGCAGCCACGACGGCGGCCGTGGCAGCAGGCAGACAGGTGGTGGTGGCCAACAGCAGTGGCTGCCCGGCGGCGCCTGCGACAGGCCCGCCGGTGAGCCCGTCGGCGAATCCGGCGCCTGTGGTGATGAAGACGCTGGTTCGACCAGGGAACACCTTCTCGGCGATGGCGGCTGCCGTCGCATACCGGTCTGGACCCGAGATCCGGGTCACCGTTAAGGCATACGCGCGGAGCTGGGTCTCAACCGCGGCTGACACGGCAGCGGTGCCTCCCAGGATCGTGATCGATGACGGGGCGAGCGCGGAGAGCGCCGCCGCGGTGACCGGAGGAAGTGTCGTCGAGGTCGTCAACAGGATCGGGGCGCCCTGGGCGGCTGCGGCTGCTGTCCCAGCAAGGGCGTCAGGGAAGGTGGTCCCGGTCGCAATGAACACCGGAAGGTGTTTCGGGTAAGTGGCAGTCAAGTTGGCTGCCGTCTCGTACCGGTTAGCACCGGCAACCCGAAGAACATCGGGGGTATACGTCTTCAAGGTCGTCTGGACGGCGTTGCTGACTGCGGCTGTACCGCCCAGAACGAAGATTGTTGCTGGCTTCAGCCTGGTGAGTTCTGCAGCGATTTGGGTCGGGATTGAGTCTGGCCGGACTAGCAGCAGCGGGCCACCGTTCCTCGTCGCTGCTGCTCCGCCTGCGAGGGCGTCCGGGAAGTTCAGTCCTGTGGCGATGTAGACGGCATTGACCCCAGGTTGGTAATTGGCTTGCGCGATCGCTGCCGACGTGGCGAACCTGTCGGCGCCTCCGAAGCGGACGATGGACGCACCTGTTGCGGCGCTCGTGGCCGTAGCAGTCGTCGCTGCAAGCAGCAAAGCAGCCAGTCCGGCCACTGTTGAACCGGCGATTTTCTTCCTACGCACGCTGACACTGTAGGTCCTTGATCAACCCTACGCGCGCTGACACTATGGGTCCTTGATCAACCACGGATAGCGGGACGGGCGGTCACACTCACCGCTCACGTCCCCACGAGGGGGGAACTCGTTCCCGTGATGCTCGCTATGTGCGCCATGCGGCACGAAGGTGGGGATAGTGCTTACGTCAAGGCTGCCTCGACAAGCTGCCGGTGGCGCCAGGCGACATTCCCTACGTCCGCCACATCCGGTGGACGCTAAACGATGCCGTGCGGCGCGCCGCTGTCGCCACCGGAACGGCCCATATCGACCTGAGCACGGTTTCCGACGGTCACGACGCGTGCAAGCCGATTGGCACCCGGTGGGTCGAGCCTATTCTCCAGGAGACGAACGCCGTGGTCGTTCACCCGAACGCGCTGGGTGAGGCGAGCATCGCAGAGCGCTTGATGAGGTGTTACAGCTCGGCTAACTCGCGGTGGGCAGAGCCCAGGAGGTGTCATACCAGGAGCGACGTGTCCTCGGCACAGAAGTTGCTCACCCGTGTTCTCGTAACATCCTCACATCGGCACCCCAGGATCACGTGCATAACCATGAAGAACGGACACCGTCACATCGGCAGATCCGGTCGGGCTTCGCGTCTGCTGTCCAACCGTCCCGGTGGCGGAAGGCGAGAGCGTCCCGGCACGCAAGCTGACGACAAATCGGGAGCGCTACCAAGTCGATTCATCGGCCAAAGCCTCGCAGGTTTGGGCGACGGAATCGGCATCGAACGCGTCACCTAAGTGACCCGAGGCACCCTCTTCCAGATGCTTTGGGAAGGTCCAGGATCCCCTCGCCGGAGACAGTTCGACCGACGCCCGAGGGCACAGAAGACGCCCTATGCCGAGCGCGCGAAGCCGAGAATCCGCGTCGAGACGTCCGGTCGAAAGGGCACTCTGCGAGGGATCCTTTCCCGCTCTGTGAATCACCGAGGTTCACGGAGAACGGTAGAGGTGAGTGGTGTGTCAGTGTTGCCTTCATGACGCGCCGATGGTTCTCGGTCAGGGTGGAGCTCTTGGGTGGCAGGGGAGAGCAGTTGTGGCCGTACCCAGGGCGAGTGTTCGCCGTGGGTCCGGCCCACACATTCGCCGATCTGGCCAGGGCCATCGACAACGCGTTCGCTCGATGGGATCTGTCCCATCTGTCGATGTTCACACTGGCTGACGCGCGACTGGTCACCGATGCGGAGACTGGCCCGGAGCTCGCGACCTCGGCTCTTGGTGTGTTGCCGACCGCTGCGCTGGACATCGAGGTCACCAAGGTGATGCAGACGGTCAAGGCGGGTGCACAGTTCCGCTACGTCTTCGACCTCGGCGACGACTGGACTCACTGCTGCACCGTCGACGCAGGCAACATCGACCCCGTCGACGTGCTGGGCGTCATACCTCCCGTACCGATGGCGTACTGGGGATGGGGCACTATTCCCGACCAGTACGACCGGGGTTGGGCGGAGGACGACGGCGAGGCGCGCGTTCCGTCGAGGCCGCGGCAGCCTCACGTCATGCTGGACGGTGGGTGGCCAGGAAGCAGTGAAAGACCTCCCCTGGTCGACATTGACCAGCTACGAGTTGCGGCGGCGTCTCGCGATGTGGCGGGTATCGTCGCGGCACTTGAGGGCCATGACGTCTCGGAGGTTCTACAGCGTGCGGGATCGGCGGTTCAGGTGGCGCTTCGCGTGGACCCCGAACGGGTCCTCTCACTGGCCATCTCCCTGGTTCAGCGGCTGCAGATACGCAACCTGCCCGGCGACGATGAACTGGCCCAGGACCTGCTCGCCGCGGTCCAGGGGGAGCCGCCGCCCGGCCTGCTGCTGCCCGTGGACCTCGAACAGCTGTCGGAACTGATCGAGGGAGACCCGGCCAGCAACGAGGGCGGTTTCCTGGATCTGCAGACCGGGGAACTGGCTCCCGCCTTCATTACCGATGAGGCGATGGTTGGGGCCGGCGAAGCGCTCGACGTCGACGCCGAGCCCGACCGATGGCTGCACGTGTTCTGCGAGGGGTCACGGGCTGGTTGGCAGGACATGGCCACTTACGTTGCGGCTGTTGCGGATTCGCGTTTGCGTGAGCAACTTGAACGCGCCATCGAGGGCAAAGGTGCCTACCGCCGGTTCCGTGACCTCATCGCCGGCGAAGGCCTGACGCAGCCATGGCGGGACTTCTCCGACGAGCGGCAGATCGGTCGGGCTCGTGCATACCTCGCCGAGTGGGGCATCCGTGCGACGAGTTGACGGGTGAGCCGTCACCAGGCCCGTTCTTTGCCGACGCACGCCGGCGTCGGCCAAGACCCAGGAGGCCAAAGATCACGTTGCTGCTAGCTCCAGGCTCGATCGTCAGGTGACCAGATGTCTGTCTGGCTCGTACGGGTGGTGTCAAACAACCTGTCGGTAAAGACGAAGACGGATTCCAGCACCTCGTGGAAGTCAGCCGGTAGCCGATCTTCAAGGTTTTGCCGTATGCGCCAGGCGTGCCACTTGGCTTGCGCTATAGCGGGGTAGCCGTCCAGGACAGGGCGAAGGGGGCCCATCTCGGCGTTTCGATAGCTCGACACCTCGTTGATTGCAGCCTGGATGTCGCCAGCCACAAGTCGATGTTGACCGGTGAGCAGGTAGATGTCGCCGAAGTCGCGCCATCGTGTGCTTGTGATGCCACGCTGAGATGCAGTCACGATCTTCTCGGCGAGCACCATCGGGATGGGGTACCCGAGCAGTGTGATGTTTCCACCCAGCAGGCGGGGAAACTGCACCGTCGCGGGGCGGGGCCAAATCGGGTCTCCAACATTGACATCGACGTGGAATCGCATCTTTGCGGTCGCAAGTTGAGCCCCGAGGGTGACGCGCACGCCGCTGTATGCGTCCTCGTCGCGGATTGCGACCGCGTGGGTGTCGGGGGTGTCGAACCAGAGTCCATCATCCTGATCGTCGGGCAGCTGGGTGTCCGCGACCGTGATGATCATCGACTTGATGGTCTCGACGTCGTTGGATGTAGTCAGTGCTGCGAAGTCGATATCTGCGGTCGGTCGGCGAAGTTGGTATGCGGCGAGTAGAACACCTCCCTTGAGGACGAAGTCCTGGCTGCTGGTTGAGGCTGCCAGGCGCAGGAGGAAGCCTTCGAGTACGTACAGACGTAGGTACTCATCGTTGGCACGCCCGGACTGCTTTGCTATTGCACGCAGGTCCAAGTACGCGCGACCCGCGAGCGTGGCACGGGTTGGCGGGGGCGTGCGCCTTACTGTCACAGCAGCACCTCAAGGGCGTGCAGGAGTGCGGGCATCGCCCTGGGAAAGGCTCTGGCGACCGCGATCAGTTGTGCTGGCTGGCCACCGCCATGAAGCCACCTGCGTAGCGCCTCGTTGGCGACATCCGAGCCGGCGGTGTTCCGCAGGCGGTAGGTGTCCACGATGGTCCTGGGGGCGCTGTACAGGCCGATAGTTGTGGTGTCGTCGATCGGAACCGTTGTCCGCCCGACGTCAAATGTGGCTGCCTCGAAACTGTGCCATTGGATGACTCCTGATACCCGCGGATGCCATTTGTCGCGGGGCAGCGCGATGTCGTGTCGGGCGGGTATGGCATCGGTGAGATCGTGTCGCACGAGCGCTGACAGCAAACAGATCGTGGCTTCTGGGGCACGCTTTGCCACTTCAAGGAGGTCAAGGTCAGTGAGCTCGGCATCGGCTTTCCGGTAGAGTCCGCGGCCGACCTGATGGAGCGCTCCAGTGTCGCGCAGGCTGTACAGCCGGTGATGGCTGAGCCCGGCATCCAGTGCTTGTGCGTACGTGAACGTTGATGGAAGTCGTTCCAGCCCCGTCGAAGTCATAGGAGAAATCCTACACAGAAGGTGTTCATCTGTGTAGTGTTTTGTCGGCCTGTCACGACCAGATGGCGCAACTTCGCGCCACCATCGGTGCGCCGGCATCGAACCTGCGCCAGCTCCATCCGAATCGCACGGGGATCGCACGGCACGCCAAGGAGGAACCGTCCTGCTCAATGGTTGTGCAGGTCAAGGGCACAATAGTGTCGAAACAAGCCCTTCGGCTTCAACGTCTGACCTGCTGGAGTCGGCGGCTTTCGTGCAACTGCTGAACACGCCTCGCCTCCAGCCTCAGTGGCATCGTCGCTGACCTTGGGGGCAAGACAGATGGTTTCATGCCGGGCGAGCTTTTGGAACGCGGGCTTGCAGAAGGCCCTCGGCCCGAGCAGCGTGAAGGTGTACCAGGCTTCTGGCGGCATGAGCAAGGATCGGTGCAACGGATGCCTCGACTCTGGCCATCCGGAAGGATCCAGAGGTGGCCGAAGGCACCACCCATTGAAGGTAGGAAGGCGCCCATGACTGAATCCGCATACGACGCGGCAGTAATTGGAGCTGGGGTGATCGGCTGCTCGGTTGCCTACGCGCTGGCCAAAGGGGGCCTGCGGGTTTACGTCGTCGAGCGTGGAGCCGCTGCCGGCAGCGGCTCCACGAGCGCTTCTTCGGCGGTGGTCCGCTTCAACTACTCCACCTGGGTCGGCGTGGCCACGGCCTGGGAATCCATGCGAGCGTGGGAACAGTGGCAAGACCATCTCGGTGGCACCGACG
>PMJN01000353.1 GCA_003157445.1 Micrococcales bacterium | reverse complement strand
GGTCAACATCTGCGCGACCCTGGCTTATGTGTGGCGCGTCCAGACCGAGGACGACCTGTCCATCACCCGGCTCTGGGCGATGTGTGACCCAACCCGGATCCTGAAAGCCGCCGACGACATCCACAACCTGGCCATGACCCTGCGCCTACACGACTTTGGGTAGCCTGCGCCCGCCGCTGGCCGCCGGCTACACCCTGGTCCTGCCTCCGGGCTGGCTGCGGCTGGACGCCCGCACCGAAGCAGGCACCCAAGAGCTCGACCGCGAACTCGACCGAGCCCTTCACTCCGTACCAGCAGACTCCTATGGCCCGCTCATCTGTCAGGCCCGCAAACAGGCCCACACCGTCCTGGGCCTGGCACGGGCCGCCGGCGCCCTGGACCCCTACCTGCCACTGGGCGCGATGCACTCCGCACCAACCCCCGCGTCCTTCCTGGTCACCATGGTTCACCTGCACGACACCCCACCGGAGAGCGCCAACACCCAGGACCCCGAAGCCAGATCCATGAGGATCGCCGCCATGCTCGCCGCCCGCATGCCAGCCGGCGAGATCAAACAGATGCGTGCCGGTATCACCGTCCGCTCCCGCCAAGAGATCCCCGCAAAAGGCGCCTCGCCGTGGCCAGGCACTCGGGTGGACTACCACTGGCCCCTGCCCTCCCAGCCCCGCAAGTGGGCCCTGGCCACCTTCACCACGCTCGGCGCGGGCAAACCCGACGACGACATCACCGAACTACTCATCGGGCTCTTCGACGCCATCATGCTCACCTGGCGCTGGCAACCAGCACTACTCATCCAACCCACCGCTACTGACCGCTCGAACACCCGAGTCGCACACCGACAAACATGTCCTCGCTATGGCGTTCCAGGATGCTTGGCCGACACCGTTGACCAGGATCGCTCGGTTCCCCATCCGGCCCGAGGCCCCATCAAGGCAGGCAGGCACCCGCCGCGCGCGAGACCCTCTCCTACCCAACAAACCCAACGGCTGGGCCGCATACACCCACACCAGCCCCGAGCATCCTCATGCGCTCTTTGCATTCCAGATGCCGGTATCCGCGCCAGCATCCAGGGAAACAGCTAATGCAGCCTTCAACAGACAGGCCCAAGGGTTGTGCCTGAGTGCACTACGGCCGGCAAGCATGAGCGACCGAAAGAACATCTCGCCGGCCCTCCCCTTGTGGGTTTCGATGACTTGACTTTAGAACCATTCTCAGTCAATTACAGGCTTCACCTTGGCTCTTCTGCCCCTTGTCCCGGTTCGGGCGGTGAATCGGCACGATCCCAAGAGGTCCGCTCGATCCCAGGTTCCCTGCCAGGTCATCGTCCGCCGGGCGTATCCGCCCCCGTGACAACCAGGGCCCCGTGCCTACCGGTATCGCAGATCAGGCAGGATGCATCCGTGCGCTTTAGTGTGACGGTCATCGACGGGACATCAGGCCAGAGCCAGTCCGTGCTGATCGATGCCGAGCCTGACCACAAGATCGTTGACCTGGTGCCGCAGCTGATCAACACCACACAGGGTGCCGGCATGCACCCCAGCTTTGCGGTCAAGGTGGACGTTTGGGTCGACGGGCGCGCCGTCGACAGCGACACGACCTTGCGGGAAGTCGACCTGAGGCCGGGATCAGTGCTGACGCTGCGCGAGCCCCAGGGCAACCGGGCCGGGCTGCCCAGAGGCGTCGCTGAGATCAGGGTGGTCTCCGGTCCCGGAGCGGGCCGAGTGCACCGGATCGGCCTGGGTGAGACCGTCATCGGCTGTGGGGCAGCAGCACTGTCACTGCCCGACCTAATGCTCCCGGCGGATGCGCTGACTCTCGAGGTCAGCGTCATCGGATCCGTGGCGGCGACATCAAAGGAAGGCGTCGAGGCTTTCCTGGAGGACAAGCCGCTGGTGGCGACGACCACTTGGCCGCCCGCAGCCTATGTCCGTGCCGGTGGCACGGTCCTGCAGCTGGTGGCCCCGTGGGAACCCGACGCTGACGTGACCCCGAGCCAGGACAGCCTCGGCATCGACTTCAACCGTCCGCCCCGTCTGCTGGCCGCCGCCGGTGAGCACAGCTTCACGCTGCCCGCCGAGCCGGCCCAGCCCCGCAAGGTGTCGATCCCGTGGCTGATGGTGCTAACGCCGATGTTGATGGCGATCCCGATGGCCTTCATCTTCGGGTCGCCACGATATCTGCTGATGGGCTTGATGTCGCCGTTGATGGCACTGTTCAATGTGTTGTCCGGTAAGCGGGCGGGCGCCAAGTCTTACCGCGAAGACAAGATGCAGTACGACCAGGATCTTGCCAAAGTGCAGGCTCGGTTGACCCTGGCTCTGCTCAGCGAACGTTCCGAGCGGCGCAACGCCATGCCCGACCCGGCGGAAGTCCTGCTCAACGCACTCGGTCCTGGCCGCCGGTTGTGGGAACGGCGCCGCTCCGACCCTGATTACCTCTCGTTGCGGCTCGGCCTGGCCGATCGGCCCAGCGTGGTCCGGGTCACGGACAGGAACGTCACGGACTTCGACGAGAAGCCCGAGCCAACGGTAGTCAACGATGTCCCGGTCGTGATGTCGTTGCGGGAGAACGGTGTCGTCGGTGTGGCCGGGGAGCCCGAAGTCACTGAGGCCGTTGCGCGCTGGCTGATCGGCCAGGCTGCGGTCCTGCACAGCCCACGCGACCTGCGAATTGTCCTCATCGCCGGCCCCGACGGCGAGCACCGTTGGGGCTGGACCCGCTGGCTGCCGCACTGCCGCGTCGAGAACGAGGTCATCCCGGCGATGCTGGGTACCGAGCAGGAGTCGATCGGCCGGCGGGTCGGGGAGACGACCAACCTGATCGCAGAACGCCTGGCCGCGATGAAAAGCCCATCGCTCAGCAAGGCGACACCCGCCCCGGACTACGTCGTCGTCCTCGACGGGGCCCGGCGCCTGCGGGCGCTGCCCGGCATCGTCACCCTCTTGCGCGACGGCCCCAAGGTCGGGGTGAACGTCTTGTGTCTGGACCAGGACGAACGCTCCCTGCCCGAGGAGTGCCGGGCGATCATCGCCTGCAGCACCGAAAGTCTCACCCTGCACCAGAGCATGGCCAAGGACATCCGAGGAGTCCGCGCCGACCAGGTCGAGACCGCCTGGACCGACCGGATCGGCCGTGCGCTCGCCCCCGTACGCGACGCGACCCCGTCTGAGGATGACGCCGGTTTGCCGCGTAGCGCCCGGCTGCTGGAGTGTCTCGACCTGCAGGACCCTACGCCCGAGTCGATCATCGCGGGCTGGACCGGTCAGGCTCGCACCGATGTCGTCATCGGCATCGGCTTTGACGGGCCATTCCGGATCGACCTGCGCAGAGACGGACCTCACGCACTCATCGCCGGCACGACCGGCTCCGGCAAGTCCGAACTACTTCAGAGCATCGTCGCCTCGCTCGCGATCGCCAACCGCCCCGACCAGCTCACCTTCGTCCTGGTCGATTACAAGGGCGGTTCGGCGTTCAAGGAGTGCAATAAGCTGCCGCACACCGTCGGCATGGTCACCGACCTCGACACCCACCTGGTCGGGCGGGCCCTGACCTCATTGGGCGCGGAACTGCGTCGCCGTGAGCACCTTCTTGCGGTCGCGGGCGCCAAGGACCTCGAGGACTACGAAGCCCTGCGGCGCAACGACCCAAGCCTGCCCACGATCCCCCGGCTGGCACTGGTCATAGACGAGTTCGCCAGCCTCAAGGCCGAGCTACCCGACTTCGTGACCGGCCTGGTCACCATCGCCCAGCGCGGCCGGTCCCTCGGAATCCACCTGATCCTGGCGACCCAGCGACCCAGCGGTGTCGTCTCGGCGGACATCCGGGCCAACACCAACCTGCGGATCGCACTGCGAGTCACCGACGAGAGCGAGAGTCGCGACGTCATCGACTCACCAGAGTCCGGCCGGATCGCCGCCAACACTCCTGGCCGCGGCTATGCCCGCCTCGGTCCGTCGGCAGTGCTGCCGTTCCAGACCGGGCGAGTGGGTGGACGTCGTCCCGGAGTCACCGCCACCGACGGGCAGCGCGCGGCGCCGCTGGTCTGGCCAATCCCGTGGTCGCGCGTCGGCCTACCCGCACCGTCGCGTCCCAAGCCGGCTGGATCCGACACCGATGAGGGCCAGACCGACCTGTCGGGCCTGGTCAAGGCCATCAGGGGCGCCGAGGCGAGGATCGGCATCCAGAAACAGCACAGCCCCTGGCTTCCTGCCCTGCCCGAAGTTGTGACCCTTGCCAGAGTTCGCGAGCTCCTGCTCGAGCGCGACCCGCAGGCAGCCGCCCGGGATACCTGCGTCCCCTGGGCGCTGGAGGACCGCCCCGACGACCAGGACCAGATTGCGCGAACGTTCACCCTGGGCAAGGACGGTCACCTCTTCCTCATCGGCGGCGCCCGCTCGGGCCGATCCACGGCACTGCGGACCATCGCCGGCGCCCTGGCCCAGAACGTCGCCGCCCGAGACCTCAACATCTACGGCCTCGACTGCGGCAACGGGGCTCTGTTGCCGCTGACCGCGCTGCCACACACCGGCGCGGTGGTGCAGCGCAGCGAGGTCGAGCGAGCCAGCCGTCTGCTGGATCGGCTGACCGAGGAGGTCACCAGACGCCAGGAATTGATGGGACGCAACGGGTTCGCGGACATCGACGAACAGCGGAACTCGGCCACTAACGATGAGAAGCTGCCCTACGTCGTGCTGTTCCTGGACCGCTGGGAGGGCTTCATGTCCGACCTGTCGGAGCTCGATCTCGGAGCGCTCTTCGACGCGATGATGACACTGCTTCGTGAGGGCGCGTCGGTCGGCGTCCACGTCATCATGACTGGCGACCGGACGCTGCTGCACGGACGGGTCGCCTCGATGGTTGAGCACAAGTTCGTGATGCGGCTGCCCGACCGCAGCGACTACACGTCAGCCGGCCTGCGGTCCAAACAGATACCAGAAGAGTTCTGCGACGGTCGCGGCCTCTGGGCGGACATCGCGATCGAGGCCCAGGTGGCGGTGCTGGGTGAGGACACCAGCGGTGCGGGCCAGAGCGCGGCACTTCGCGCCATTGCGGCGTCCGTTGCAGAACGTGATGCGAAGGTCCCGCTCGCGCTGCAGCCGATCCGGCTAGGTGTGCTGCCCGCGAACGTGGGGGCGAGCGAAGTTCTGTCCCGGCTCGATCGCTGCCGGCTGCCGGCGATGTTCGTTCCCATGGGCGTCGGCGGAGACAGGCTGGACCTACTGGGCGTGGACCTGTCGGCCAGCCCAGTCGCCGTCGTGGCGGGCCCAGCACGCTCGGGTCGAACCAACACGCTGCAGATGGTCGCCGCCTATGCCGCCCAGACCGGACGTCAGGTGCTCGGCTTTACACCCCTGGAGAACGTCCTGACCTCGATGCTGGGGCCAACTGGATGCGTGGTGGGCGTGGAGCAAGAGCCGGAGGCGGTGGTGGCGCTCCTTCGCCAGCTCGGTTCCGGGTCGCTGATCCTGGTTGACGACGCTGAGGCTTTGCGCGAAGGACCGATGGCGGCCGTGATGACCGCCATCGTGCAGCAAGCCCGCGGCAAAGGCTTCGGGGTGATTATCGCCGGTCAGAACCAGGACCTCAGCGGCGGCTTCTCGGGCTGGATCCATGAGGCGCGCAAGGGCCGGCAGGGGATCATGCTCTCACCTCAGGAGGCGCTTGCCGGTGACCTGTTCGGAGCCCGGATCCAGCGCACGTCGCTGCAGACGCGAATCACACCCGGCCGAGCGGTGCTCTTCGACGGCAGCGGAGACCAGGTGCTCGTCCAAGTGCCAAGAGTGAACTGACCGGCAAACGACGGGGCCATCGTTACGGCCCGGCTGCCGGTGGCTGCCGGGCCGTAACGGTGCGTCGCTGAATCAGATCTTGACGCTGAAAGCTTGGTCAACCTCGGCGAAGGCCGCAGAGGTCTTGCCCAGGTGCTGGCCAAAGTTCTCCATCAGGGCAATCGTCTTCTGAGCCGACAGGTGCCACTCGTTGAATGTCTCGGTAAAACTCGATCCGGAAAGGCCAGTGAAAGCCCCCGAGTCGTGCAGGTTCTTGATCTGGTTGTCGCAGTCCTGCAACGTGCTCTCAAGCTGGTTCTTCAGGGTGCTGAGCTGCTTGGCCTGCGCCTCGATATCAGCGTGGTTGATTTGAACCTGTGCGTCGGACATGGATCTTCTTTCCCTTGGTTCGCCGGGTGAGGATGCACAGCCTGCCTTGCGCGTTCTGTCCAGGTCATGGCGCCCCATGACGTCGCACCTCCTCTGCGCCCTATGCTTCGTTCTGAAACAGACCACTTGGAGTGCGTGAAGGTGGGTGCGCGAACGGCTCCAGTGGTTTAGGGGTCAAGTTCGTGACCCGGTGCGCATGTCCCGCCCCGAAGGAGCGCAGAGGACCATGAGCACCATCGCGACGAACCCATTACGTCGACCCGGTGCATCGGGTGCCCTCTCTGGGCAGCTAGGCCCTGGCAAGGTGCGACCTCCCTCACCAACCAAGCATCGCAGAACCGGCCTCATCGGACTGGCAGTGCTGCTCATCGTCGGATCAGCCGCAGTTGCCGGCTTGCTCGCGGTCCGGATGGACTCCCGTTCTGCAGTCCTGGTCGCCGGCCGGCCCATTGCCGTCGGCCAGCAGATCACCAACGCTGATCTGAGAGAGACGCGGGTCGCCAGCGAGGGACTGGCCCTGATCCCCACCTCCAACTCGGGTCAGGTCATCGGCAAGTACGCCGCGCAGGCCATCCCTGAAGGGCGCCTGCTCGACGCCGGAATGCTGCAGCAGCAGGGGTACCTCGTCGCCGGCATGGTCGCGGTCGGAGTCGCCGTCCCGTCAACTCGGATGCCGGCCAGCGGTCTCCAGCAGGGCGACCGGGTCCAGATCATCCAGGTAATCCAAGGCGTTCCGAAGGTGCTGGTCGACTCCGCCGTGGTCTCGACGCCGGCGGCTTCCGGCTCCGGTAGCAGTGGCGGGCTGATGTCCGGGGGCTCCCCTGGTTCGGGTTCGGCAGCAGTGGCCACCGTGATCGTCGCCGCGGCGGACGCGCCTGCGGTCGCGGCCGGGTCGGCTACCAACCAACTCTCCCTCGTGCTCGTCGCACGAGGATCGCAGCTGGGAGGCTGACATGGGGCTGTATGCCGTATGCGCCGCGAAGGGCTCGCCGGGGGTCTCCACCGCGGCGGTCGCTCTGGGGATGACCTGGGCCGGGCCGGCTGTTGTCGCCGATCTTGACCCGGCTGGCGGTGATCTCTCACTGCGTTATCGCGATGTGGAAGGCCGACCGTTGGACCCTGATCGCGGACTGATGTCGCTGGCCGCGGCGGTGCGCCGCGGTGTGGAGGGAACTGACGCACAAGAGCACCTACAGATCGCCGAGGGCGGACTCCCGTTACTCGTCGGAGTCACCCGTCCGGAACAGATCACTGCACTGGGCACAAGCTGGCAGCATGTCGCGCACGCTCTGGCGACGCTGCCCGGTCATGACGTGCTGGCGGACTGCGGTCGGATCCTGCCCGGGTCCGCGACGATGCCGGTTCTGACGCGAGCCGACGCCATCCTGATGCTTACCCGCCCGAGCCTGGAGGAACTTTATCACCTGCGTGAGCGACTGCGCGGTCTGAGCGAGTCGCTGCGCCTGAGGAACCTGGACGCCGTCCCGGTCGGGGTTGCGGTCCTGGCCGGCGACCGGGACCGGGACAGCGTTCCGGACGTCCAGCAGGTCATCGCCGCAGCCGGACTGCCCGCCACTGTGCTGGGAGCGTTCACCATCGAGCCCAAGAGTGCTGCGGCACTGCGCTACGGACTCGACGTCAGCGCCCACAGGTCCTTGCTGTTGCGCTCAGCTGCGGCAATCGGCGAGGCGATGCGCAAGCTTGCCGCGACGCGAGTGACACGGCTGCACTGACCCGCGCAGCGCCTCGTCCGTCCGACCGTCGAAATCGCCACAGACCCAAGGAGCACTGCGTGGACCAGCAACTCGTGCGTCGCCTTCGCGAAGAGGTCGGCGACGTCCTGGCGCGTCAGCGTCGCGATGACGCAGCCAACGCGATCACGCCCATGTCCGGTGAGGACGAGCGACAGTTCGCACGTGCCGTCATCGGCCGGGTGCTGGAGTCACACGCTCGCAACGAGATTGCCGCCGGGCGCACTCCCCCGACCATCACCGAGGACGAGGGGCTTTCCGAGGGCGTCCACGCGGCCCTTTTCGGCGTCGGGCGCTTGCAGCCTCTGCTGGATGACCCGATGGTCGAAAACATCGACATCAATGGCGCCGACCGTGTGTTCGTGGGCTATGCCGACGGTCGTGAGGAGTTCGTCGGCCCAGTGGCCGACACTGACGATGAGCTGATCGAGCTCGTGCAGGTCCTCGGTGCCTACTCCGGGCTGACCAGCCGTTCGTTCGACGTGGCTAACCCCCAGCTAGACCTGAGGCTGCCCGACGGCAGCCGACTTTCTGCTGTCATGGGGGTCACGGCGCGACCCGCCCTGTCCATCCGTCGGTCCCGGCTGTCGCGGGTCTTCCTGGACGATCTGGTGGAGAACGGCTCGTTGACCCCCGAGATCGCAGCCGTGCTCTCAGCGGCCGTCAAGGCTCGCAAGAACATCATGATCGCGGGAGCGACGAACGCCGGAAAGACCACGTTGCTGCGAGCGCTGGCCAACGAGATCCCGGCCCAGGAGCGACTGATCACGGTTGAGCGCGCCATGGAGATCGGGCTGGGAGAGTTCGAGGACCTGCACCCCAACGTCGTGGCTTTCGAGGAGCGTCTGGCCAACTCCGAGGGCCATGGCCACATCGGGCTGGGCGAGCTGGTCCGTCGTTCCCTGCGGATGAATCCCAGCCGGGTCATTGTCGGCGAGGTGCTCGGCGACGAGATCGTCACCATGCTCAATGCGATGAGCCAGGGCAATGATGGTTCGCTGTCGACCATCCATGCCAACAGCTCACTGGAGGTGTTCAACCGGATCTGTACGTACGCGATCCAGTCCGCAGAACGGCTTCCCACGGAAGCCGCGATGATGCTGATCGCCGGCGCTATCGACTTCGTCGTGTTCGTCGAACGCCGCAACGACTTCGGCAGCGGCGGGAATATGAAACGACGAGTCACCTCCATCCGTGAGGTCAACGGGATCGACGGGAGGGTCCTGTCGAGCGAGATCTTCGCCTCGGGGCCGGACCACATCGCCGTGCCGGCAGCGCCTATCAGTTGCATTGACGATCTGGTGGCCGTCGGGTATGACTTCGGTTTCGTCGGGCAGCATCTCTGATGAGCTCCGGTCTGTCGCTAACGCAGCTGGCGTTCTTGGCATTGGGCGCCCTGTTCGGCGGGGGGGTTCTGTTGCTCGGCCTCGGCCTGAGCCCGGTCGAGGCCAAAGTGAAGATCCATTCGTCCTTGGCCCAGGACCTGCGCGCACTCTCAGCCCGGCTGGGTCGTCGGGTGCCTGTTGCGGCCGGCCTGGGTCTGTTGGTCCTGCTAATCACGTTCTGGCCGGTGATGGCGATCGGGTGCGGCATCTTGGTCTTCTTCTGGGAGAACTTGTTCGGTGGCGCCAAGTCTGAGAAGGCTGCCTACGCCAGGCTGGAGGGTTTGGCCGCCTGGACTGAGTCCCTGCGGGACACGATCGCCGGTGCGGTCGGTCTGGAGCAAGCCATTCCGTCGACTGCGGAGGCGGCCGCCCCAGCCATCGCCCGACCCTTGCTCGTCCTGTCCGACCGGCTCAGGGTCCGCATGCCGATGCCGGTGGCGCTGCAGCGGTTCGCGGACGACCTCAACGATCCTGCCGCCGACCTGATCGTGGCGGCGCTGATTCTCAACTCTCGCCTCCGGGGCCCTGGTCTGCGCGATGTGCTGACCTCCCTGTCGCGCAGCGTCCGCAATGAGCTCGACATGCGCGGACGGATCATGGCCAGTCGCTCCAGCACCCGCCGCAGCGTGCAGATCGTGGTCTTTGTCAGCGCGGCATTCATCATCGGACTGCGGGTACTCAACCCGGATTACGTCCAGCCGTACCAAACGTTCGAAGGTCAGATGGTGCTCACGGTGATCATCGCCTTCTTCGCCGCCGGATTCCTGTGGTTGCGACGCCTGGCAACGTTCGACATGCCCACGCGTTTCCTAGGGACCGGCCTGAGCCATGACAACGAGTCCGGCCGGGGCCGCGAGGTCGCGGGCTCCGGCACCTCACCGCGACGGGCAGGCTCCTCTTCATGATGACGCTGATCATGCTCGCCGGTGCCGCCGCCGGGTTCGGACTGCTGATGCTATGGCTGCTGCTGGATACCAGCCAAGCCACAGGTCCCGCTGCGCTGTCGCGGCTGGACCTCGACCGCCGCCGGTTCCGGCGCGACACAGTTCTCACCGTCGACCGTCGACACCCTGGCGAGAACCTGCGCATGCGTCGCCTCGGGGCCAGGGTCCGCGAGCAGATGGAGGCCTGGGGCATTTCGTTGCCGGTCAGCGTTCGCGCCGACCTCTCGATGGTTGGTCGCTCGCTCGAAGCCCACCTGGCCGTGTCAATCGTGGCAGCGGTAGTCGGTTTCTTCATCCCGTTGGCGCTGTTGGCACTTGTTGATGCAGCCTTCGGATCAAGCTTCGGAATGATGCCACTGTGGGTCGCCCTGGCCGGGGCGCTAATCAGTGGGCTACTGCCGACCTCACAGATCAGGGCAACGGCCGAAACCCGCAGGCGCGACTTCCGCCATGTCGTCAGCTCGTTCCTGGACCTGGTCGCAATGAACCTCAGCGGTGGTCGCGGAGTCCCCGAGGCTCTGCAGAGCGCGGCCGGGATCTCGGACAGCTGGGCCATGCTCCGTATCCGGGAGGCCCTACAGACCGCCCGGCTGCAGGGTGTCACACCCTGGGCGGCGCTCGGCGAGCTGGGCAATGAGCTTCGGATAGACGAACTGCGCGACCTCGCAGCTGCGCTCGGGCTCGTTGCTGAGGACGGCGCCAAGGTCCGCGACTCGCTGTACGCGCGATCAGAGTCGATGCGCCAACGTGAGCTCGCAGACTCCGAGGGCCGAGCACAGGCGCAATCGCAGTCCATGCTCGTCGCACAGCTTCTGCTGTGCGTCGGATTCCTGATCTTCCTGACCTACCCTGCCGTCTCACGGATCCTCGTGGGGATGTGACCAGATGAGCGTCTGGGACCGCTGGCAGAAGCGCGGCGCCAGCCATGGGCGGCAAGAGGCATCAGCCTCGAGCAAGACTGACCTCAGTGGGGGCACCCCCTGCTGAAACCAAAGGGAGCACACAATGCATTTCACGACACCCGGCCCGCTGAACTACGCGGAAACCGAGGTCCTTCAGCATATGGACAAAGCCTCGAAGCTAGCCAAGGACGGCGAGCGCGGTGCCTCTGCAATCGAGTGGGTCATCATTTCGGCCGTGATGATCGTCATCGTCGGGTTCGTCGGGACCCTGCTGTACCAAAAGATCACGGCCAAAGCCGCCAGCCTGGATCTCAACGTCGGCCCCTGAGCCTGACCCTGCGGTCCCTGCGCGCTCGCCTGCCTGAGCCCAAGTCCGAACGAGGCGTCAGCTCACTGGAGTTGGTCCTCTACATGCCGCTGCTCATGATGGCGATCTTTCTTGCCGTTCAGTTCTCCCTGGTCTACCTCGGTAACCAGGTCATCTCGACTACGGCGCGTCAAGCCGCGAGAAGCGTGAGAACCGGCGTCGACGAACAGACGGCGCAGGCGTCGGCACAGGCGTATGCCGATAAGGTCGGGCATGGGCTGGTCACCGACGTCCAGATCACCTTCGCCTCAGTGCCTCCCGGGACGTCCGGGCCGCAGATCAGGGTGGTCGTTACCGGGAAAGCGTTGAAACTCGTTCCCGGGATCGAGGCTCCCACGGTGTCCAAGACCGTCCAAGGTCCGATCGAGCTCTTCCAGCCGGACACGCCATGAGGGCCACGTTCCGTCGCCGCGGCCACCAGCACAAGGGCGAGGCGGGTTCCATGGCCATCGAGATGGTCCTGCTGACACCAGTGCTTATTGCCTTTATTCTGCTCATCGTCGCCGGTGGACGACTTGTCGCGCGGCAAGGTGACGTCGACTCGGCGGCCCGTGACGCGGCTCGAGCCGCGTCGTTCGAACGAACCCCGGACTCCGCGACGACCGTGGGCCAGGCTGTCGCAGCTGCCTCGCTGCCAACCTTCTTTCGAGACGGCACGACCTGCCAGCCGGCATCAGTGAACACCAGTAAGTGGCAACAGGGGGGTTCGGTCGGTGTGACGATCCAGTGCCAGGTGTCGTACTCCGGTCTCGGTCTCATCGGACTACCGGGCTCAACTACGGTCAACGGGAACAGTGTCGCCCCAGTGGACCAGTACCGGAGAACGCAGTGAACCCTCTTCTGGTCACACAGCGGGGTGGGCGAGTCACCCGCGCCGGGCACGGAGCCGAGCAGGGGTCGGCGACGATCCTGGTCGTGGGGCTTGCACTCGTGCTCTTCGCCTGCGCGGGCTTGGCCATCGATGGCGGTCGGGCGATCAACGCCCGCGACAAGGCCACCGACGTCGCCGAGCAGGCCGCTCGAGCCGGCTCCGGCCAGCTCGACGACGCCCAGCTGCGTCACCCGGGCGGGGCGGTCGTCCTTGACCAGGCTGCAGCGCAGCTTCGGGCAGAGCAGTTCGTGGCCGACGCAGGCGCGAGCTACGTACCGACGACCACCACCACCAGGGACTCCGTCACCGTCAAGGTGTCGTGGACGTACAAGACGGCAATCTTGGGCCTCGTCGGCATCAATTCCATCAACGTGTCGGGCAGCGCCACGGCGAGCCCAGCCACCGGCCCCAAAGGAGCGACTCCATGAGCCAGATACCCACTCGTCAGTCCCCTGATCCGGCAACGAAAAGACCACCGTCGCGCTTCCAAGTCGCAGCACCCACCGAGGCGTCGCCGTCCCTGCGGCGTCAGGTTGGCATTCTCCTAGCGCTCACGCTCCTGGTCGTCGGGGTTCCGGCGCTGCTCGTCGCGCTCTCTGGACCGCCTCCCGTGCCGACGAGCCTTCCCGGCCGGGAGGAGCTGACCAGGAGTATCGGCATGGAACAGGTCCTGACTGTGCTGGTGGCCATCGTCTGGCTGGCCTGGCTGCAGTTCATGACCTGCCTGATTGTCGAGCTGTTCTCCACCATCAGACACCACGGCGTCCCCGCGCCGGTTCCGTTCTCCGGCCCGTCCCAACGGCTCGCCCGCGCCCTCGTGGGTGGCTTACTGCTGGCCGGTGTGTTCGGCGGGCAAGTGGCCACCGTGCTGAACGCTGTCGGTGGCGACGGCGCCCGGCCGGCGACCACCATCTCGGCCGGCGTGCAGACAGGCGGGGCAGTCACCCGCAGCGGCTCGCCAATGGCAGGTCAAAGTGCATCCGTCCTGGCCCGCGCCAGCCTCACCCCAGCGGCCGAGGTCACCACTGGTAAAGGAACACTGCAGGTGGCCGGTTCCGAGTCCACCGCCCCCCTTTCGCTGGTAGGGAAGAAGATCTATACGGTCATGGCTCCGGTGGGTCACAGCCACGAAAGCCTTTGGGAGATCGCAGAGAGGCACTTGGGTGACGGACGCCGGTACAAAGAGATCTTCGCCCTCAACAACGACCTTCCGCAAAGCGACGGTACGGCTATGCACCTCGCCCGGATGATCCAGCCCGGCTGGCAGCTGGTGATGCCCGAGGACGCGGTCGGCGTCGCCCGGCTCGTGCCGACACCGGCCACACCCGCGAAGCCGGTCGCCCCGTTGGCATCTTGGGGTGGCAAGGTTGTCGGTGAGACCCACAACCCAGTTCAAGAGGTGAGGGGCGCCGGCAACGTCCTGCACGTGTCCGACGGCAGGAAGGTCGATCTGCAAGCCACCCAGGCGCCGGCCGACCAGATGCAGGTCGCCCCTGTTAACCCGCTGGTCGCGGGTCTTGCGACCAGCGGACTCTTTGGCGCGTGCGTGTTGAGTGCGCTTCTCATGCAGCGAGCCCGACGCCGCGGTGGTGCTCAGCTCGGCGAGGATGCGATGGAGGCCGAGATCGGTCTGCGCGTCGGCGCCGATCTCCATCGTGCCCGCTGGCTCGATTCAGCCCTACGCAACCTGGCGGCCACGTGCGCAGAGACAGATCACCGGCTGCCGCCGGTCTACGCGGCCCTGCTTGACGACGAGCGGCTCGAGCTGTTGCTGGCTCCGGCGCGCACCAAGGCTCCCGACTCATGGGTGGTCTACGACGAAGGCCGCCGCTGGGTACTCCAGCGCGCCGAGTCTCCGCGAGCGGTAACGGCTGGGCCCGCGCCATACCCGGCCCTTGTCTGTCTGGGACGAGATGAGCAGGGAAGGGACGTCCTCGTCGATCTTGAGGCCTCCGGCGGTCCGGTGCAGATCACGGGCGATGCCGTCGTGGCCTCCCAGGTCGGCGCCGCCCTGGCGATCCAGCTGGCCACCATGCCCTGGTCGGACACGGTCAAGGTCAGCGCACTGGGCCTGGCCGAAGAGGTCACTTCCCTGGCTGGTGCACGGATCGAGACGGTCGGCCACCTCGAACACGTAGTCGCAGGTCTGGAAGCCCGCGTCGCCCGCGCTCCGGACGACGTCCTCACAGGGCGACTGGCCAGGGTCCACGACGAGACCCCCGAGTACCTCGTCCTTGCCGAGCCGATCAGCGAGGGGCTCGCCACCCGGATCGCGGCCGTCACCGCCGGATCGCGTCACGCCTTCGGCGTGGTCGTTGTCGGCGCCATGGCCGGTGCGCAGTGGAGGCTGGTGGTCGATGAGGCCGGCTCCTTGAGCGTGCCGGTCCTGGCCCTGAGCGTGACCGCACACCGACTGATGCCTCGAGCCATGCAGGCCGTAGCCGACCTGTTCGAGGCTGCCGACATCGAGATACCGTCACAGATCGTTGGTCGGGTGGAGATCCCGGCCTCAGGCGCAAGCATCGACGACGCGGCCTTCGCGGCAGCACCGGTCCGCGTCGGGATTCTTGGACCGGTCGACGTGCGGGCCGCGGGTCCGATGGATCCCAGCCGGGTGCCACTGGCAGCGGAGCTCGTCACATATCTCGCGGCCCACCCGGCAGGTGTGCACCCCAGTGTCCTGGCCGCCTCCATCTGGCCGCGCGGCGTCACCCACGCGGTGGCGACCGCAACAATCGACCGCGTCCGCGACTGGTTGGGCGACGACCCCGACGGAACGGCTCGGCTGCGCACCGACGAGGGCGGTCGCTACCTGCTCGCGCCCAGTGTGGCGCTCGACTGGCACAGCTTCTGTACGCTCCTGCTGGGTTCCCGCAGCGCAAGCTCTGTCCAACAGGAGGCAGACCTGCTGCGTCGCGCACTTCGTCTGGTCCGTGGCCCGGTCCTGCAGGAGCACCCGGCCACGCGTTACACCTGGCTGGTCCGCACACCCCTGGTAAGCACCATCGAGACGGTGGTCATCGACGCGGCACATCGCCTTGCCGAGATCTCCTTGAGCAAGTCCGATCCCACGAACTCTGCCGAGGCGGTGCTCTGCGGTCTGCGGCTTGCCCCCACCGCGCAACTGCTTTGGCGTGACCTGCTCGAGGCCGAGTACCAGTGTGGCGGAGCTGGCGCGCTGCAGGCTGCGGTTGCCGATATGCAGGAGGAGATGGACCGCAGTAGCGCTCCCGTGGCTGCCGAGACCGAGGCACTGGTCGCACACCTCATGTCGATCGGCACGGCAACCGGAACCTGACGGCCTGCGGCGAACGGCAGTCCCATAGCAGCGTGTGACGCGGTGGATGAGTCGGCTCTGAGCTCCGGCTGACTTCTGAATGGCTGCCGTCTCTTGCAGGTCCGCCCAGAGCGCGCCCACCGAGGCGGCTGCCTACGGCCCGACTGGTTCGCAACTTGCGTGCGAAGCCGCCACGGTGCCGCTCGTGGTTCGCGGCCCGATCCTGTTGATGGGAACCAGAGGTGACCGTGTCTGTCTTGGGCCCTGTTCGGTGGCGAACGGTCGTGCCCTCGTTGATTCCGAGATCCCGAGCGCCCTGAGCAATCGGTTTCCAGTCTCCCGGACGATCCGCACAGCCCCCTCACGAAACTCCTGGTCGAACTTCCTTCGCTTTTCCGACATGACACTCCTCATAGCGCATGTCTCCACGATTTTGGGGGAGCTTCATCTCGACAGCTCTCCCCTTGTAGGTTTCGATGGACGTCGCTTAGGAACCATTCTCAGCAGGAGAGGCAGGAGTCAGTTCGGTTTTCAAAACCGTGGCACTCGGCCACACCGCAAGCCCTCGTGGCCAGCCCTTAGCATCGTCAGGGTCTCCGCGGCTGGAGCATGTGCCCGCTGTTCTGGTGTCTGGCGTCTGGGCGTCTGGGCGTCTGTGCGTCTGGCCTATGCAGGGCGTCGGCTCGCTTGTCGACCGCCATGACGTGACGTTGGCCCGCACTGTGGCATGGCGTCGCGTACCACCTGACCCCCACGCCGCCCTCATGACCTGATGAAGGGGTCTGAGGTGCAGTCGTGCAGGATCCCTCCGCAGAGGGCTCGGCGCTCGCTCGGTCGGTCGTCCTGCGGTGGGCGGTTCGGCCGGGCGGGGCGAGAGGTGGCGGTAGAGGCTGGTGCGGGTGACGCCGCTCTTGGTGACGATCTCGGCGATGGTGTGTCCGGTGTCGCGTAGGTGGGTCGGGTAGGCGAGCCTCTCCGCGTCGACGACGCTGGGCCGGCCCATGCGCCGGCCCTTCGCGGTGACAGCAGCACGGGCGCCGGCGGGACGCTCGAGGCTGTGTAGGTGCGCTCCATCTGAGCGAACAGCGCGAGCAGGACGACGGCCAGCTGTGCCATCGGGTCAGCGGGGCTGGAGGAGTCGCCCTTGATGGGGTCGGCGACGTTGCGGATCCCGACGCCGCGGTCGGCGAGGTCGTGGATCAGGTTCAGGGTGTCGCGCATGGTCCGTCCGAGCCGGTCAGGGTGTGAACCACGATGACGTCGCCGTCGCGGGCGTACGCGATCACCGCCTGCAGACCAGGGCGGTTGGTGGTGGCGCCGGACTTCTTGTCGACGTAGCTCCGCTCGGGCGCCCAGCGGTCCGGTTTTGGCGATACGCAAGGCGCCGGAGGTTCCAGTCGAACATCAGCCCGACGATCAGGCCGCCCACGACCCGACGACGAAGTACACGGCCCAGAATATGAAGGCGATCGCGGCGAACCGGCACCGGGAGTGGCCAACTGCACCAGCAGTCACGTTCACGCTCACCCGTCAGCCAGGTCACGACGATGTTGTCCCTCGAGTTGGCAGACTCCAGCGACTCTTGCCCAGCAAGAACTAGGCTCGCCACGCGACGGCCTCAAGAATGTTGCGTCAGGATCGCTGCGACGGTAAGCGCGCCGGGGTAAAGCGATCAGGTTGCCACTCCGCTGAGCGCCGGTAACGCACCGTTAACGCACGCTAAGGCGGTGTGCCTTGACGCCGTTCGTGCCGAGCTTCATCAAATCCCCCTCAACCCACACTGCAGCCGCCCTCGGGTCGCCTGACTCTCGTGATCAATGCGGCGACGACCCACGGCGTCAATGGAATGGGGCAAATGGAAGGACACGTCCCATCTGGCCCCGCCCGACGGCCAGAATTGAGGCCTGTCAGTGACCCCAACCACAATCATTTGCTGACCTACAGAAAGGCAGGGTCAGGAACCCACTCGTTTCTCGTGCAGAGGCTCAGATCGAGACTGCCGGCTCCACCGGCTCGGTGGCGGCGTCGCCGGTGTGCCCGCGCAGCTTGATCTCCTGGAGGAACCAAGTCAACACGAACGCGATCAGCACAATCGGGACAGCGGACACGAACACCGTGTTCAGCGCGGAGACGAACGAGGAGATCACCGGCTCACGCACACCTTGGGGCAACGCTGCGATCACCTGCGGAGAGCCAGTCAGCTGCGACGGGTTGATCCCATGCAACGCTCCTACGGGCAGCCGCTGAGCCAGCTCGGAGGCGAGCCGGTTGGCCAGCACCGTGCCGAAGATCGCGGTACCGAAAGTACCGCCCATCGACCGGAAGAACGTGGCCGAGGAGGTGGCCACGCCCATGTCGCGCGGGTCCACGGAATTCTGCATGGCCAGCACCATGACCTGCATGACCAGACCGATCCCCACACCAAGGGTCAGCATGAACAGTGCTGTCCGCCAGTACGGAGTGCTCGCCCCCAGTGTCGACAACAGGCCCAGACCAATAGCGGTGACGGCGGTCCCTGCGATCGGGAAACGCTTGTATCGGCCGGTCGTCGTGATGCGCCGACCAGACACGACGGAGGCGACAAAGAGCCCCACCATCAGCGGCAGCAACTCCAGGCCGGACTGCGTCGGAGAGACGCCCCGGACAATCTGCAGGTATACCGGCAAGAACACGATCGCCCCAAACATCGCGAAACCGATGGCGAAACCGATCCCGCTGGACACCGAGAAAATCCGGTTACGGAACAGCCGCAGCGGCAGGATCGGCTCGGCTGCACGTGCCTCCCACCAGATGAACGTCACCGACAAGGCGAAACCGACGCCCAGCAAAGCGATGGTCTGCGCGGAGGTCCAGCCTGCATCGCCGCCGTTGACCAGGCCGAGCAGCAGGGTGGTCACGGCCGCGACCAAGAGCACTGCGCCGAGGTAGTCAATGCTGTGCTCTCGGCGGACGTGCCGCAGCCCACGCAGCGCCCGGTCTGTGACGACCAGCGCCACAATGCCCAGTGGGATATTGATGAAGAAGATCCAGTGCCAGGACAGGTGCTCCACGAAGAAACCACCAAGCAACGGACCAGCCACCGAGGAAATGGCGAACACCGCCCCGAAGTAGCCCTGGTAGCGACCGCGCTGGCGGGGCGGGATGACGTCGCCAATGATCGCGAAAGCCAGCGACATCAGACCACCGGCACCAAGCCCCTGGATCCCGCGCGCCACGATGAGCTCCCACATCTGGCTCGACAAGCCGGACATCGCCGATCCGATGAGAAACACGATGATGGCGAAGCGGAATACCGGCTTGCGACCGTACAAGTCGGAGATCTTGCCGTACAACGGTGTAGACGCCGTCGACGCCAACAGGTAGGCCGTCACCACCCAAGACAGGTGCTGAAGCCCCCCGAGCTCACCCACGATAGTCGGCAACGCGGTGGACACGATGGTCTGATCGAGGGCGGCCAGCAACATGCCCGTCATAAGCCCCGACAGAATGACAAGAATCTGACGATGCGTGAATTGGGTGGGCACCACCCCGCCGGGCGGCGCCGGCGCACCGATCTTGGGTTCGGTCACGGCTTCTCCGTATGTCTTGGGTTGGTGTAGCTCCGTCTATCTCGTCGGTTCAAGGTGTTCGTCAGTTGGTCGTCGATTCGTTCAGATTCGTCTTTGGCCGCAGATGGGCTCAGTTCCGCGACGTGGGACAGATCGTCGGCCAGCGTGCAGAGGAGCTGACGCAAGGAGCGCCTATCGCTCTCTGGCCAGTGGGCGATGGCGCCCCGGATCGTAGCAGCGCGGCGGTCCAGCACTTGGTTCAGCACGTCGCCGCCACGCGCCGTGATGCTGATCCGCTGAGCACGGGCATCATCCGGGTCAGGGGTGCGCTGGACCATCCCCTGTCGCTCCAACGACCGCAGATGTCGGCTGATCGTCGACAGGTCAAGGCGCATCTGCGCGGCGAGATCAGATGGGCGGAAGGTGCCCAACCTGCGGGTCTCGTGTAGGACCGCCAAGCCAGCCTTGTCGACCGTCTCATGTACCGGCAACCGGGACAACCTCAGCACCACCGTGTAGAGCGCGCCAGCGAGCTCGTCGTCGTCCTTTATACAGACAGTTGCTTGCACCACTCAAGTATTAGAACGCGGAGGTCGGACGCCACGCAATCGTGCGACCAAATAGTGAGAACGGGCTCTAGGACGCGTCGCCTGCGTGCTCACATGGAAGCGCGAATGGGGTTAAAGGGGATCGGATTACGCGCTACCCCACCGCTACTGCTAGCCTCTCTGATCGTTGCGCCGTTAGCTCAATTGGCAGAGCAGCTGACTCTTAATCAGCGGGTTCGGGGTTCAAGTCCCTGACGGCGCAC